>CAIOGK010000092.1 GCA_903857815.1 Candidatus Falkowiibacteriota bacterium | reverse complement strand
TATATAAATATTAGCTATAATATATAATTATTTGCTATTATTTTTGCTTACTCCCTACCCAACTTTGGAACTTTTTGGCACCAAAAAATAAGGCTTAACCTTATTTTTGACTTAGTGCGGAGAGGGTGGGACGTAGTTGGAATGGTTTTAATAAAAAACTCCTACGAAAGTTTTTTGATTACTCCATTATTAGCATCAACTTCTACTAAATCCCCATTTTTTAAAAGGCGAGTGGCTATATGAGTGCCTATAATACACGGTTTCTTTAATTCTCTAGCTACAATCGCGGCGTGAGACAATATGCCGCCAGCATCGGTAATAAAAGCAAGAGCTTTTTTCATAACCGGTAAGAATTCAGGCCTGGTCATGCCAGTTACTAGAATTTCGCCGACCTGAAAAGAAGAACCGTCCCTCTTGGGGTCTATTACCAATCTAACTCGTCCTGTGGCAATGCCTTTATAGGCAATACTACCTTTTATTAATTGACTAGTTTTTTGAGTCAATAATATGCTATCTATTTTATTTGTTTGTTCACTAACGTATGTTTTGTATTTGCCTCGCTCAACTAAAATAGCGGATTTTTTATATCTCTCGGATAATATTTTTTTATCAGGAAGTTTTTTCTTATCAAAATGTTTCAGTAATTCGTCAGTGGTTGTGGAAATAATTTGCTCTCGATGATAACCGCTTTTTTTAGCAATAGAATCGGCGATGGCCTCCATAAAATTTTCGATATCCCTAAACACCGGCTCAGAAAACAATCTGGCTTCTTCTAAAATAGGTAAGAATTTCTTGAGCTGGTTGGGAGAAAAATAATCAACAATGTATTTTACGCTTAAATGTGGTAAATAATATTCTCCAGCTAAATACCAAAAATTTTGATAATCTTTTTTAGTTATACTTTTTGGATCATGCAACTTTATAAAAGCAAAAACTTCTCCTGCTTTTTTCTTTAAAGTATCGGCCAACATCTTCACATTCTTATTACCTCTATATACCTCGACTAGGCGTTTTCCGAGATTGGCTTTATCCGCTTCTCTAACCCAACAATCAGTAATTCCTTTTTTATAGATATAAATAATTTTATTATAAGCCGGCTTATCAGCCACTTTATTCATTACTGTCCAGTGATAGCCGAAATTTATATCAGAGTGAAAACTCCAACGGCCAGACCAGACCTTAACCCAGTCAGCGTGCTTTTTAAAATTATTATAATTCATAACTATAAGTTAATTTTTTAGACAAACTATACTAATATTATAACATTTCGTTCCAAAGTGATAAACTCCCTATCAAAAATAGCCCCTATTTCAGGGCTATTTACAAACTGCGGAGAGGGTGGGACGTAGTTGTAACGGCAATCTATTAAAATTACTACATAATATCAATAAATTGAATATTTTTTACTTAAACTTCTATCTAACTATATCAAAATCATACCTCTGACGTCCTAGGAAAGAATATTTTTTTGACATTAACTTTTGTTTTTCTTTAATATTTAGACCGCTGAGATAAAGCTTGCCGCTATAGGACGGCGGTAAATTTAGTCCATCGATGGTTTCTAAATCATCAAGAAAAAGATCTCCGTTAAATGATGATGGTAGCTTAAGCCCCTTCGCAGATTTAAGGCCACGGATATTTATACTGCTAACAATTTCGGGCAACTGAAGATTTTTAGCTGATGTTAAGCTCATCAGATTGAGATTACCCCTGACTATTTTTGGTAACTGTAAATTATCAATTGTACTTAAACGCGATAAACTAAGATCGCCGTCAATCATTTTTGGTAAAACCAAGCCATCAGCCGAAACCAGTTCATCTAAATTAAGTCCGCCCTTGATAACTTCTGGTAATTTTAGATCACTGGCACTAGTATTTTCTAACAAGAGATATCCGTGATGATATTTGATTCCTCCTTTTAAAGCCTCCTCTTGAGTAACACTTACTTCATCCTTAGAATAACCCAGGGCAAAAGAAATATCTTCCTTAACATCCCTACTATCTATTAAATCAAGTATTCTCGGGTCTTCTTCAAATCCAAATCCTTGTATTTTATCATTTATTTCATATAGAAATTTGATATCTTCTTGGGATAACTTTTCTCCTTTCTGATTTTTAGTTTCAACTTCAGTTAAGCGCTTCATATCTGTAGACTTTTTTTCGTATTCTTTACTATCAGGAAACTCGGTCATTTTTTCTTTAACAACATCATTAATATAAGGATCCATATTTTGATCTGAAGCAATGCCACGGACTTCAGCAATTTTATTTCCTTCCATTCTAATAGCAACGCGCGGGATAGTGGCTTTGCCATTTTCATTATTAGAGTAATACACATGGAAATCTCCTCCTTGTAGCTGAGTTTTAGCGGTGTCCGCATCGGCCGTACACCACTCCAATGGATGTCCATCTAATGATTCTACCAATTCATCTGGCTCAGATCCTTGCTTATAAACGACCCACTTTCCACGTGTTTCCTTTAAGCCTTCAACAGAATATTCTGGCATCTCCTTCAAAAATTGAGCATAAATTTTAGAAAAACTTTCTGAATTTAAAAGTTCTTTAAATTCAACGTCATTTAATTTAGTGCTAATATTTTTAATATTTTCTTTTTCTTCCTTAGTTTTAAAATTATTTTCCGCTTTACTAGATATCGACCCAATAGTCAAAGCTAAGGCTCTCGGATTTAGCGGCGGAAATGAGGCGACGGTATCTTTTGACCTTCTTCTAAACTGCACAATTTCTTCTTTAGTTTCCGGGTCTTCTCGTTTCTCAAGTTTTCCCATACTAAGCATGGATTTGAAAGCCCAATATTTCGCCCACATGGGATATTGGGCGTCATCAGATGATAGATAATTTATCCATTTATCCAAACTCTTTTTTTGATTATTGATTATTTGGCTAGCTTTTTCTTGTCTAAATTCTTCAGTAATTTCAACTGTCCCGTGTCCCAAATCTCTAGCAATTTTTTGTTCTAATAAAAAAGTGGCCTCTGGAATTTCTTCAGCTTTAATTACATTTTCTTTATAATAAAATTCTTTAATTCGATCCAGAATTCTGGGGTCATCTTGATGATCTAAATGAGTTTTTTCTATTACCTTCAGCCAATTAGCAATCTTATCTGCTGGTTTTTTAGATAATGTCTCTCTTTTCTCTTCATTTTTATGCTCTTCTGCCATTCTTCTTCTTTCCACTTCATGTTCAACTGGCTGAGAAGTATGGAGCTTAGCATCCCTTTGACTTAAAAATTGTTCACCAAAATTTTTCATATTTTTATGTCTCATTAATATTTCTTAAAATTACCATAAAATACCCAAGAAATCAATAAAATTGGTTAACTTTGGAACCTCTTTTTTATACATAAATATTAGCTAAAATATATCATTATTAAGTAAATTTCTTGCTTACTCCCCGCCCAGCTTTGGAACTTTTAGACACCAAAAAATAAGGCTTAACCTTATTTTTGTCTCAGTGCGGAGAGTGAGGGACGCTATCAGAACTGAAATGAGACAGAATCCCAATCAATTTAAATAATTTTATTTTACAATAAAAAAGTTGACGTTAATTAAAATTTCTATCTATTTTTTTAAATCCAATTCCTTTATAACTTTTGAATTAGTATATCCTTTCTTAAAATAAAATGCTCTTCTTCTGGCTTTGGTTAATCCTCCTTTTCCGTCCGGAGCAGTTGTTAAATCTTGGTTATTTTTACCCTTAGTTTTTGGTTCAATATAAACACCCATACTACAAGATAGTTTATCCGCTCTTCCGGCAATTATATATGATCTAATCTCTTCCCAGTCTTTCTGAAATATTTTTTGAGATTCTTTATCTGGGACATCGATAAACCAGTCTAAAAGGATGTATTTATCTTGACTAACATTTTTTCCTGTTTCTTTGCCAACACCATAAGCAATCCAAAAAATAGTTTCAATTTTATCTCTTATTTCAGCGTTTTCCCATTTTTCGGTAGCTACTTTAACGTAATTTATCATTTTTATTTGGGTTGGCTCTTTAGCCCTCAAGCTACTCAACTGAACCGGTAAAACCTTAATTTCTATTTTATATTCCTCTAAATCTGCTTTCTTAGAATTATTATTTTCGAGTCCTAGTAAATTTTCAATAATCAAGCCACTCGCCCCCTTTTTAAAGTGTTCGTGTTTATGACTTTTAAGTTCTTCAAAAATATTACCCAAAGTTTTACCCTTGTGATTCTCAATAATATCAATATAAGGTTTTAAGGCCTTTAATTTAGTGCTAGAAAGCATATTATTTAATATTTAAATCTTTATATCTTTTAACTGATAACTCTAAATATTTTTTTTCTAAATCAATGCCAATAAATTTTCTATCATTTAGAGCACAGGCTAATCCGGTTGTAGACGAACCAGTAAATGGGTCAACGACTACATCCCCCTTATCGGTACTTGCCATAACAATACGAACCAATAGATCTATTGGTTTTTGGGTGGGGTGTTTACCAAACTTTTTTTCGGCTGGTTTTGGTGTCCCCATAGACCAAACACTTCGCATTTGTAAATTCGGTTTTTTTAAAAAATCTTCTGGCCAATTGCCATTCTTCATTAAATCATAATTGAATTTATGTTTAGAATTGACTGGTTTTCCGGTTTTAGGATGAACCAAATTTTTACGAGCCCAAATCAATGTTTCGTGGCTGGCAGTAAAAAAACGACAACTTAGATTTGGCGAGGCGTTTGGCTTAAACCAGGCGATATCGTTTAAAATATGAAATTTACTAACTTGAAGAGCGAAGCCGCATTGATAAATAGAATGATAAGTGCCGGAAACCCAAATTGTGCCACCCGGTTTTAAAACTCTATGACAAGCCTTGATCCAGGCTAATTGAAATTCAAAATCTTTTTTTAAACCATTACTAACATCCCATTCCCCTTTATTAACACTAACCATATGTCCGGCGTGAACTGTAAATCCTCCATTAGAAAGTAAATAGGGTGGGTCTGCAAAAATCATATCAACTGAATTCTCTGGTAAAGTAGCCAAAAATTCCAAACTATTTGCTTGGTATAATTTAAAATTTTTATCTTTAAAAAAAGGAGTCAGCATTTTCTTGTCTTTTTTGTTAGTTTTTTTGGCTTTTTTAGAGTTGACCATATTATAGCATATACAAGATAAAATATTTCTAAAGACTCTAATTGCAAGACGGGCTCAATACTTTAGACGAATAAGTTTTCAATAAATCTTCTAAAGAATTGAATGATTTTAAATAACTAGTATTTAAATCTTCCCAGCCCTTACATGATTCGGGATAGTAGTATTTAGAAGTGCTGTATGATGAAGTGTAGTATTTCCCACTTGTTTGGTTTAAAGATACTTGGGGAGTAGTCGTGCTCACTAATTGTTGAGCTTCTTTAGTCGTATCTCCATTGCAAGTAGTTGAAGACCAAAAACCTTTTTTATTATCTTGGGCTTCTTTTTGCGCAGCTTTAAACTGAACTTGATATTTATAAGCGACTTCATACGTATACTCATGAGCATAACCGTCCTTAATCATTTTTTCATTATACAACGTCCCGTCATCTAACCAAACATACCGTAAAAGGCGGCCATATTTATCTATATTTTCTTGAGTACTATCAACTTCTAATCTAACTTCTTTTCCAAGCAATAATTCCTTTGCTTTTTGCGAGGCTTCTCGACCAAAACATTGAACGGGTTTTCTCGGATCAAGAGTTTCCGGAGTGTCTAATCCTATAAGACGCAATGCCTTAGTCTCATTATTAATTTTAACTTTAATCGTGTCTCCGTCCACAACGTCAACAACTTGATAGAATTCTAAAGAAGAGGAGGCTGTTTTATCCTTTTCAGATAAAGTTATTTTGATTAAATCGCTGTTTTTAATGCCGAGCCCTAATTGACGCATTATTTGATAAGCAGCTTCACCGTCTTTAAGATAATAATTATTCCCATTAATATCTATATAATATGCTTCCCCATGATTTTCTACTTGTAAAAATATTTTGCCTTGTTGTTTTTTCGCAATATTTTTATCGGCTTTGATCTTTTCTAAGTCTTTATTAGTAATCCCAACTCCTAAGCTACGCATTATATTATAAGCCTCCGATCCGTTGGCCATATAATAACGATTGCTATCTTTGGGATTAACATACCAGGCTTCCCCCTTTGATTCTACTTGTAAAAGGATCCGTCCTTTTAATTTGTTCGATAATTCGCTGGCGAAAGAATGATTGAGTGGAAAAAGTCCAATAACAATCGCTAAGATAGATAGAATAATTAATCTTTTTTTCATAATATAAATTTTATTTTTTCTTTATCTTTTCTTAATAATCTCATAAATTTACTTTAAAGTCAAAACAAAAAAGCCCATATTTCGGCTCGTTAGTGCTCCATTATAACCGTTCTTAGACGCTCATTTTTGCCAATTTATAAGGCGTTTTTAGAAGTAAATTAATGCCTTATCAAACAGAGATTAACTCAACTTTAACGGTAAAACAGACAGACAAAAGACGAGGTTCGCAAGGACTTTTTATTTCTTTTTTGGGTCGCTAGGGATTGGGACGACTAATCCATCTGAAAAATTATCTATTGAGTCTGCCGGCGCAAAATTAAGAGTAAGGGCAGTAGGTAATGCTGGAACATCAACTGTAGAAACAATGCGTTTGGTTATCGGGACAAATACTGATGGTGCCTTTCCAAATACCGCCGGAAATAGATTAACATTTGCAAGCCGCTGGACAGATACTACGGAATTTACTACAGCGGCGATCGAATCTCATCATGACAATTCTTGGGGTGGGGGGTTGTCCTTTCTTACTAAGCCCGATGATGGTAATTCTGCTGGCGATATGCTAACAAGAATGGTTATAAATCAAACTGGCAATGTCGGAATTGGAACGACAAATCCGACGGCTATATTGGATGTTTATTCTACAAAAGTCGGTGGAGATGTTATTAAATTTAAGAATGGGAATACCGCTGATTCTATGTTTGTTGGTGTTTTTAATAACTCTGATAAACAACTAGCAATGATTTCATACGGTGATACACAGCCGGGAACTATTTTGGGTAATTCGAGAGGTGGCGCTGCGGTTGTTCTTGGTTATAATAACCCAACATCTTTGTTAATTGGTACATATGGAAACCAACCAGTTGTTCTCGGACAAAATAATGCAGAAGTAATGAGAATTGCAGTAGGTGGCAACGTCGGAATCGGAACAACTACTCCAACTCAAAAACTTCATGTCGCTGGAGGTGCTCAACTTGACTCTGTATCATTTGGCGTTTCTCCAGGCTCTGGGCAAACTCTAGCTTTAGCAACTGTTGGCTATGTTAATGCCTCACTCAGTAACGGGACCGGACCATGGGCTAGAACTGCTCCTTATACTTATCCAAGTACTTTAACTGATAATGTTGGGGTGGGAATAACAAATCCTTCAGTAAAATTTGTGTTACAACATAGCGGAGCGAGCTACGCTCCATTGTGGACAAGCCCTACAGCCGATATGGCTTTCGGAGTAAAGGCAAGCACTAGTATGATTACAGGAATGGATTTCCATAACGAAAACAGTGCAGGGCAAGTTAGACTTATGGCTAGAAATGATGCTAATAATTACATAGCCATGAATGCCATGGGGACAACGGCATCGGCCTCATTTTTTGGACAAGCAGGTAATCAATTACTTCTTTTTGGTGTTGGAAAACGACTTGCTATCGGAACTAACACTGCTGATCCATTAATTTTTGGTACCTCCAACATCGAAAGAGTAAGGATTGATTCTTCTGGTAATGTTGGAATTGGAACAACAACCCCGGCAGTTAAATTAGAAGTAGTTGGTGACTTAAGATTAAATACTACGGGTAATCAATTACAGTTTACTAATACTAATGTTAAATTATATAGAAGTGGTAATGCCTTAAGAATTGATGCTTATGATGGTTGGCAGTTCTATGATATGCAGGGTGGAACAGAAAGAATGAGAATATTAGCTAACGGCAACGTCGGGAT
>CAIOGK010000091.1 GCA_903857815.1 Candidatus Falkowiibacteriota bacterium | reverse complement strand
TATTTTTCTTTAAAGATTTTTTTAGATTTCTATCAGCCAGTTTTTGCTATAGTTTTTAAGCCGATAATTTTCGGTTTTATTAATTTAATTATTAAAAATTATGATTAGAATTACGGTATTCATAAAAAAACTATTCTTTAGTTTTAAACGTAAATTATTAAAATCAGGGAATAAGTTTCTGTTTTTTAATAAATTACCAAAAACTAAAAAAATATTATTTGGAACTTTATTGGTTTGTTTTTTTATAATTAGTTATTTGATTGTATCTCTTTTTTCTATTAATACTAACCGTTTAGAATTAGCTCAGTTTAGAAAAGATGTGATGTTAGCCGGACCTTGCCATGAGGATTGTTTATTAAAACGAAAATTAGTAGAAGAAAAACTTGGTGGTTCTTTAAAAACTGATTCTAAATTAGAAAATGATATAAAAAAATATTTTTTAGAAAACGACGGCGATATTAATAATGTAGGGTTTCAAAAGGAATTACTAAAAATAATCGTTTTAGCTTATGGTTCAAATAATCCGCCGGAGTTCATTCTTGATTATTTAACTAATCAAAATAGCAATCCTGCTATAAAAGCAGAAATAATTCGTTTATTTTTAGCTAGCATTCCAGATAAATCTTTATTTGATTATTATTTTTTGGTATTAAACAGTGCTGAAGATAAATTGGTAAAAGAAGAGGCACTAAGAACTTTGAGTAATCTAGAAAATAAAATTAATGTATTTAAAGTTGAGGAAATAATTAATCTTAAAGAGTTAATTTTATCGGAAGATATATCTTTAAGCCTTAGGTCTGATATCCTGTTATTTTTAGGCGAGTATTATCCCGTATTTACCGAAGAAACCAAGCTTGCTTTAACAGAAATTTATGCCTCAACCCAAGAGCCAATTATTAAAATATTTGCAGCGGATATGCTTATTAGTTTTGGTTATAATGAATTTTTAATTCCGGAAGCTTCTGATGCTGAGTGGGCGGATTATTTTAACAATTAACTTATAAATTTTAATATTATGAAAATAAAAATATATTTTTTGTTTCCCATGTTATTTTTAGGATTAAATTTATTTTGGCCTCAATTTGCTCTTGCTTTGACTCCCGGGTCTTTAGTATATAGAACCTCAAGCGACGGTAAAATGTACGGTTATAGTGGTGATAATTTGATTGCCGAAGATGCCAACGGAATTTTAAGGCATATTTATCCTGGTCATGCGGGAATTTATATTGGTCAGGAAAATGGCGAGGACTATATTATTGAAGCTTTGGCTGGCGGAATTGTGAAAACTCAAGCTAGATATTTTGTTAATGAGGCATTAGAAGAAAAATTGTTAGGGGCTAAATTACCTATTAAAGCTAGTAATTTAGAGAGGGCTAAAGCAATTAAAATTGCCAAAAGTTTAGTTGGAAAAAACCTTGGCTATGATTTTGATTTTAAAAAACAAAAAGGGCCTGATAACAATGAATGGACCTGTGTTGGTTTAACGGAAAAGGTTTATGAAAGTGCTGGTATCTCAAATCCTAATAATTTAGGAGCTTTAGAATATAATCCTGATTATTATGCAGTTAATATTACGCCTGACGGTTTTGATAACCAAAGTTTAGCTAATAGTGATGGTGATTGTTTTTCTAAGACTTTGGAATTTTCAAAAATAGAAAGACGAATGGATTTAAGGTTACCTTTACCGGAAATTGTTGGATTTAACGCCGGTTTTGAATATCAGGGTGAGCGCTATATTTTTTTGCCGTATACTCAATTTTTACAACCATCTTTAAAAAATGAAAACATTGATATTGATTTAGAAACTTTTTTTACCGATGAAACAATAAGGGGAAAAACTCCAGGCGTTATCTTATTATTACGCTGGAGTTTCGTTAATAATCCGATATCTTCGTTAAAGGTAATTACTAATCAGGTAGCAGCTTCTATTATTAGTCTTAAAGATAAAATTTTTGGTAGTAAAAAGGAAACTCAAATAGTGATTGAAGATGAAAATTTGGCAATTGAAGATGATTTAAAAACAGATGAGACTGCAGTTGAAAATAATTCAAACTTACCGAAGATCAACATTAATCAGGCAGTGGTGAATAATACGGAAAAAGATGACGGGACCGGTAGTTTAGCTGAGTTGAAAAAAGAGGTTATAAAAGTTCCTGAGCAATTAGTAAAAATAACTTCAACTGCGACGGTCTCAACCACAGATTCTAGTAAACTTACTCAGCCCGCTTTGAAGGTAGTGCCGGTTACAACTTCTATCCCAAAATCGGTTACTGCTAGTAATGCGAGTCTAGCTGTAAGAGCCGCGGTTCCTAAATTGATTTCTTCCGTAAGTCCCTCTGTCGCTAATTTAACTAAATCGGCCTCGGTGTCGGCTGCCGCTAATTCTAAAATAAATGCCGGTGTTAAAACGGCGGAAAAGAAAACCTCAACCTCTACAAATGAAGTGCCATCATCTACTAATTCATCTTTTAATTTACCAACTTCTTTAATAAACAAAATTTATAGTACGGAAAATAATGATTTTATTGAACTTTATAATTCAACTAATTACGATTTTGATTTAGCAGAAGCTGGTTTTCGTTTAGAGAAAGCGAAAACTGCCAATGATCCCAGTTTGATGATTAGAATCGGAAACCCGGCCGATGGTTATTATCCTGGCGGAACAATAATCAAGGCCAAGGGCTATTATTTAATTGTGCGCGATGATGCTAATAGTTATTATAAAAACATGGCAGACGCGATTGCTATTAGAAATGATTTTAGCTGGACCGATTCGGGCTATATTATTTATTTAGGTAAGGCGGCAATTAGTTCTAGTTCAGATGAAGATATTGTTGATGCTGTTGGTTTTGGTGAAGCAACATATTTTCAGGGACTAGGTCCGGCTGCTGTTATTAATGATAATTATATTTTAAATAGAATTAAGTCTACCGGTAACAATATTTCTGATTTTAATTTAATTATTTCTGATGATCCGGACATCGTTTGGGAAGAAAATAATAATAGCGATGATACTAATAATACTACTGACCCAAATAATAATGATTCTAATGAGCAATCAAATAATGATTTAGAAAATCCTGTTAATCCCGATTTGTTTGTTGTTCCGTTGCCATTAAATTCACAAGGAATATCAGATGTCTATCATTTTGATGAATGTTATGGGAATAATAATTTTTCCGTAGGACGTTTTGGGTGCGCAGTTGATATTGGTTTGAATAATCCTAAGTTTAGTGAAGTTTTAACTGCAAATGTAAATTTAAATCAATTTTCTTTAGGATTTTATTATCGTAGTCCAAAGCTTTCTTATGCTACATCACGTATTTCTTTTAAGTTAAAAAATGATGGGGGGCAAGAGTTAAATATTATGTTGGATGAAGGGATGTTGCAAATCGAAGGACTCCCGAATTCGGAGTGGCGATATTATAATACTGATGTCTTTCCTGATAATGCTTGGCATTATTTTGCATTAGTAGTTGATAAAGAAGCCGGCTATTGGTCAATATATTTAGATGGCGTAGAAAAGTATCGACATCTTTTTGTCCAAACCTTGGTAGATAATTTTTCTAATTTTGAAATTAGCAGTGATTCGGGGCCAGCCTCTATTGATGAATTAGTTTTTTGGAATCGCACCTTATCGACAGCAGAAATTATAACCAATATACAAGCCGGGGTCCCTTTTAGCCCCTTGTTAGCAAGGATTAATCAACGGGAAGCTGAATTAAAATATTTTTGGAATTTTAATGAAGGCAAGGAATTAGTTAATGAGGGCGGAGGCCTTCAGGCGATTGATGAGTTACAAAATTTAAAATTAATGCTTCCAGAAAATTCTTGGGTGTGGCGAGGAGCGGAAAATACTGGTATTTTAAATCGTTGGGGAAAAGATTTAAGTGTTGATTTCCCGACTGCCTTGAATTCTAAAGATTTATCTTTATCTTTTTGGTGGCGTAGTCAATTAGCTGATCTTCAAGGACGTTCTTTTGTTTCTTTAAAATATAATAATAGCGAAAAAATGGGGTTGGTCCCGGATTTCTATAGTCGTAAATTTTTCTTTAATAATAATTTCGGTGTTTTTAGTGAAGGCAATGATGTTGATATACCGTATGACGATAAATGGCACCATTTAACTCTTACCTACGACTCTTATCGTTATCTTCTAAAACTATATGTAGATGGACAAGAAAAACGTTCTATTCCATTTTTTTGGATAAAAGACGGAGAGGAGCCAAATCGTTTGGAAATTAAAAATGAAACATATAGTGTTGAGTTGGATGATTTAGGAATTTGGGAAGGAACATTATTGGCTAATGATGTAAAAAAGATTTATGAAGATAGTCTAATTAAGTGATTATTGGCTAACTATTGCCTTTTTTAGGCTTTTATTGTAATATTTAGGGGTTATCAGGGTGAGCGGGCGATTACTCTTTTTAAGTTTAGGCTTAAAAGGGGAGGAAAGTCCGGACTTCGCTAAAACCTCGATTTTTCGAGGTTTAATGGTAGTGGGTAATGCCCACCGGGCCGTTACGGTTAAAGTCGTGCGGTCAAGGGAAAGTGCCACAGAGACTATACTAATCCTGGATTTTTATGACAGGAAAAAAGGTGAAAAGGAGCTAGGTGTCTCGCAAGGGGCTACTGGTTTCGCTCTCCGGTGACGGAGATTGCGTGGTAAACCCTACTAGAAGCAAGAGCAAACTTTCTTATTTTATTCTTCGAATAAGATAGAAAAGACAAGTGGCTCGCATGAGCTCGTTAGTAATAACGAGCCTAGATAAATGATCGCTTAGAACAGAATCCGGCTTATAGCTGCCTTGATAACAAAGGTTTACAATAAATTTATATATGAAAAAAACTGAATTATTTTTTTCGACACTGTTTATTCCAGTTGATTTTGCGATGATAATTTTAGCTGGTATCTCAGCATATTATCTTCGTTTTTCCGATTGGACTATTAGTTTGAGGCCGGTTATCTTTAATCTACCTTTTTCTGATTATATTAAGTCATTAATTCTGATCGCTGTTTTGTGGTTGGTTATTTTTGCCTTATCTGGTCTTTATCAAATAAAAAGTGCTAGAAAACTAGCCCAAGAATTGAAACGAGTTTTTTTAGCTTGTTCTACGGGGTTAGCCATAGTAGCAATTTTGATATTTTTTCAAAGAGAATTATTTGATTCTCGTTTTATTGTTTTAGCCGGATTTTTGTTTACTATAATTTATGTTAGTTTCGCTCATATATTTATTCGTTGGCTACAAAGACGATTATTCTATTATGGTATTGGAGTAAATAAAGTTATTTTAGTTGGTAATTCAAAAACAGCCGATAATTTATTGGCCGAATTTTCTAGTAATAAAAATGCCGGTTACGAGGTTGCTAAGCGGGTTAGAGATTTTTCCTTAGAAACTGCGCAAGAGGTTCTAGAATTTATTAAGGAAAGGGAAGTTGACGAAATAATTCAAAGCGACCCCAACATGAGTAAGGCTGAAAATTTAAGGCTTTATGATTTTGCTAATGATAATCATATAACCTATCGTTACGTTGCCGATTTGCTAGAGGTAAAAGTTTTAAGAACTGAAGTCGCGGAAATTATTGGTATTCCAATTGTTGAAGTTAAACGTACTACTTTAGATGGTTGGGGAAAAGTTTTTAAAAGATTTTTTGATGTAATGATCTCCGGCCTTTTGATTATCATCTTTTCTCCGGTTATTGGATTAGCAGCTTTAATTATTAGGATTGATTCTCGTGGTCCAATTTTCTTTTCTCGTCGTGATGATGGCTCTTATTTATATCGTGTTGGTCAGGGCGGAAAACCTTTTAAATATTTTAAGTTTCGTTCAATGATTCCGAATTCTGATAGCATGAGATATAAAGAGCTAGCTGATCGCAATGTCCGGACTGATGGTCCGATGGTTAAAATTAAGGATGACCCTAGAGTAACTCGTATTGGTAAATTTATTAGACGATATTCAATTGATGAGCTTCCGGAATTATTTTTAGTTTTTATTGGTCGTATGAGCTTGGTCGGCCCTCGTCCGCATTTACCAGAAGAAGTCGCTAAGTATGAAAATTATCATCGTAAAACTTTAACTATTAAACCGGGGATAACTGGTTTAGCTCAAGTTTCTGGACGCAGTGATTTGTTATTTGAAGAAGAGGCTAAATTAGATATCTATTATATTGAAAATTGGTCTTTATTATTAGATATTTCTATTTTATTTAAAACTCCTTTGGCAGTTTTTAAACATCGAGAAACTGAATAATATATGAAAGTAGCTTTAATACATGACCATCTTGCTCAAGATGGCGGCGCCGAAAAAGTTTTGAAAGTGTTGGCAGATATGTTTCCGGAGGCTCCAATTTACACTCTGCTTTATGAAAAAAAACAGGTTGATAAATATTTTAAAGGTCGCCATATAGAAACTTCCATTATTCAGAAACTTCCTGGCGGGATAAAACATTATCAATGGTATTTATTTTTTATGCCGATTGCCGTCGAGTTTTTCGATTTACGCGGCTATGATTTGGTTATTTCCGATACTAGCTCATTTGCTAAGGGGGTCATAACTTCGCCTGATACTTTGCATATTTGTTATTGCCATACTCCGACCAGATATCTTTGGAGTGATACCCATCAATATATAAATGAACTTAAATATAATAAATATTTTAAGAAAATAATTTCACTTGTTTTAAATCGAATTAGAATGTGGGATAGAGCAGCCGCTGATCGAGTTGATTTATTTATTGCTAATTCTAAAACTGTTCAAAAGCGTATCGCTAAATATTATCGCCGTGAATCAGAAGTAATTTATCCGCCGGTAGAGACTGATAAATTCCAAGTTCTTGATTTAGGTAATCAAAAACCAGAAGATAAGTATTTTTTGATTGGTTGTCGTTTAGCGCCTTATAAGAGAGTTGATATTGTAATCGCCGCTTTTAAAAATTTAGGGGCTGAATATAAGTTAAAAATTTTTGGTGATGGAGTTGATTTGGAAAGATTAAAGAGTTTAGTTGGCGAGTCATCTAATATTGAATTTTTAGGTAGAGTAAGCGAGGAGGAAAAGGCAGTTTTGTTTTCTAATGCCCAAGCTTTTATTAATCCCCAAGAAGAAGATTTCGGTATTACGGTAGTTGAATCTATGGCGGCTGGTCGGCCTGTAATCGCCTATCAGAAGGGTGGAGCGACTGAAACGGTAATAGAGGGGAAAACAGGATTATTCTTTAAGGAGCAGACCGCAGAGGCAATTGTAGCGGTTATTAAAAAATTCAATTCTCATGATTTTAATTCAACAGAAATAAGAGCCTGGGCAGAAAAATTTTCTGTTATTAATTTTCAAAATCAAATTAAAGATTTCATCGCGAAGCATAAGTAGAATGAATAGCGATTAATATAAAATATGAAAATCGGGGTAGATATTAGAGTTCTAATGGATAAGAATTATAGCGGCATATCAGAATATACCGCTAATTTATTATCTGAAATTTTAAAACAGGATAAAGATAATCAATATAAATTATTTTATAATTCTTCTAGTGGTCGTCAAGAACGTTTAGAACGTTGGAATCAAAATAATAGCAGCGTAGTTGTTACTAGTTATCCAAATAAACTTTTTAACTATTTTTTACAAAAAATTTGTTCACGCCCTAAAATTGATGAAATTATAGGTGGGGCAGATATTTTTTTTGCACCCCATTTTAATTTTTTGAATGTTAATAAAAATACTAAATTAATAGTTACGGTACATGATTTATCATTTTTGCGTTACCCGGAGTTTTTTAGTAAACGTAAGAATATTTGGCACAAAGCTTTGAATGTTAAGAAATTATTAAATCGAGCTGATGTTATTGTTGCAGTTTCGGAAAATACACTGCATGATTTAATTGAATTAGCTAAAATACCGGCTGAAAAAATTAAGGTGATTTATTCGGGGAATAATTACGATCCTTTAACTGTTGATTCTAATCAAGTAAATAATTTGTTGGCAAAAAAAGGCCTAAAATCAGGCTATATACTTTCCGTTGGTAATATTGAACCTCGAAAAAATATTAGCGGCCTAATTAAGGCCTACGAAGAATTAAGAGAAAAAAATCCTAATATAAATGTTCAATTAGTTCTAGCGGGTGCTAAAGGCTGGAAATACAAAAAAATATTTTCTGCTTGGGTAAAATCTAAGTATAAAGATGATATAAAATTTTTAGGATATGTAGATGCTGGTGAAAAAAAATGTTTATATTCCGGGGCTGCCTTGTTTGTTTATCCGTCTTTTTATGAAGGGTTTGGTTTTCCCCCGTTAGAGGCAATGAATTTATGTGTTCCAGTTGTTTCTTCAAATGTTTCTAGCCTACCAGAAGTTTTAGGAGGCGCCGCTTTACTCGTTAATCCTTTTAAGTTTGAAGAAATAGCTGAAGCGATGAAGCTTATATTAACTAATGATAATTTACGTAATAAATTAATTCAGGCTGGCAAGGAAAAGGCTAGTGCTTTTACTTGGGAAAAAACAGCGCAGGAATATTTAAAATTATTTAAAGATTTAAATGAAAAAAATAAATAATAAAAAACGACCAAAAGTGTTGGTGGCTATGTCGGGCGGCGTTGATTCTTCGGTTGCTGCACAACTTTTAAAAAATCAGGGTTATGAAGTCGCGGGAATTTTTTTGCATTTTTGGAAAGACGATTCGGCGGATAATAAATCAGAAAATCGTTGTTGTTCTCTAGAATCAATGATGGATGCTAAAAAAGTAGCGGCTAAAGTTGGCATTCCGCTTTATACGTTTGATTTTTCCGCACCCTTTAAAAAGGCAGTGGTCGATAATTTTTTAAGTGAATATGCTGCTGGTAGAACGCCAAACCCTTGTGTAGTTTGTAATAAACAAATTAAAATTGGACGTTTAATTAAATATGCTCTTCGTCTTGGGTATGATTATGTCGCAACTGGTCATTATTTAAAAATTAAAAAAGTGGGACGCAGTTATCAATTGGCGAAAGCAAAAGATAAATTAAAAGACCAATCTTATTTTTTGTATACTTTTTCTCAAGAAGAATTATCTCATTTATTGTTTCCGCTTGGTGGATATGTAAAGCCGCAAGTAAGAAAATTAGCTGCTAAATTTAAACTTCAAGTTGAGTCGAAAGCTGAAAGTCAGGATATTTGTTTTTTAAGTGGGCCGCATAATAATTTTTTAAAAAAATATTTAACACTAACTCCTGGGCCAATTAAATTATTAGAAACTAAAAAGGAAATTGGCATTCATCAAGGTTTACCCCTTTATACTATTGGCCAAAGACGAGGCATAGAAATTGGCGGGACTGGACCGTATTATGCAGCACGATTGGATTATAAAAATAATATTTTATATGTTGTTAAGGAGTGGAACGGCGAAGTTTTGTATAAGGATAATTTAGTTGCTAAAAAAGTTAATTGGTTAAGCGGTAGCGCTCCAAAAAAATCTTTAAAGTGTGAAGCGGTAATTCGTTATGGTCATAAAGCGGTTAAATGTTTAGTTTCGGTTAAAAATGAACGTGAATATCTAGTTAAATTTAATAAGCCTCAAAGAGCAATTACGGCCGGCCAGAGTGTTGTTTTTTACGATAAAGAAAGGGTGCTGGGCGGCGGGATAATAAAGTGATATAATTCTTTCCATAATTAAAATTTAACTCTTAATAATTATGGCTCAAGAATTACCGGTAGTTTTTAAACGTATTCAAGATAAGAAAAAAGAACAACGTGAACTTAAGGCTATGTTTCGCGATGCGCTTACCAATAGTGGTGATTATCAGAAGGTAGTTCAGGAACTTGATGATTTGAAAATAAAAAAGAAACAAATTGAAGCTTCGGTTAAAGCAGATTTTAAAGAAGAGTTTGATAAGCTTGAAGGAATAAAGTTAAATATTGCCGGCGATAACCAACTGCTCAGTGATTTAGCATTAACTCAATTTGTAAGTGGAGATTTAATACGATTAGTTGATGAAAATAAAGTTGAGTATGAGCCGATTTTTACTGTTAGATTTAAAAAAGCGTAGTCGTTAAAATGGTTGTGTTTATAAAATGAAAAGAGTCGCCTTATTTTAGCGACTCTTTTTATGATATTTAGGCGAATCTATATGCTCTAAATAGATCATCTTTTCCGATGTTTCCATCAGGACTTATGGCCCTGTCTTTTATTGACGCCAGAACTTCTTTATTAACATCTTCGTCCATTTTGTCAGTGAAATCATCTAAGCAGAAGATAAACGAGTATTCAGTTTCAATTGCGGGTACAATATTGCTGCCTCGAATATCTAAGGATAGCTCTATGAGTGTATTTTCCGAAATAGTGGGTGTAATATTTTTGATAGCAAACGAATATATAGTAAACGAATATCTTTGTTTGATTGATTTCTCAAAACACCAAAGCCAGGCAATTTGGCCTTTCATTTGAGCTGCGACATGAAAAGTTTTATCAATGATTTTCTTATATTCATAAAAGCAGTGAGAGTACCTATCTATCTTTAACTTTAAAATAGTCTCAATGAATCCAGAACAAAATCCGCTGAGCTCACGCTTGGAGGCAATAGCATTAGAAAAAAATGCTTCGGGGCAATCTTGGAAAGATTGCAACCAGGCTTGGCGACGCTTTTCGTAGTTTTTCTTAAAGCTGTTCTTTACTATCAAAAGTAATACAAAAAAAATACTTGCAAAAATTATTGGTCCTGCTATATTATTACCTTTTTTTACAACCGCGAGACCCAGTAATATAAAGACAATATAGAAGATGAAAGTCAATCCGCGAGGCTTTTTTGGTTTTGAAGCTAAAAAATCTTCTTTCGGCTTGATAAAAATAGAGTTACCGTCATCCCTCGGGCGGAAGAGGAAAAAGTTCGGCATCGCCGTTAGCGAGTTGAATAGAAAGTTCTTTTCTAATACTACTTTATTGGGGTCACTTCGAAATCTTTTCCAGTCTTTCGTGTGTCCGACAATATTTTTATGAATGAGCCGCCATTCCTGGTGGCTAGCATCGTCGTTAACCGATCTTATCATCACGTTATTACCGGTGGCATTTTTACTCCTGCCTAAGCAGGCGTCCTGAATTGATCCAAGTTCTTTTAATAGTTTTTTCATTGTTAATTTACTTTTTATTTCCTACTCCTATTTTTATAGTCCCGTTCGGTTTTGGACTTTAATATAAATTACTATCTTTTGTTTAAAAAGTCAAATAAAAAGACCCATTTGGGTCTTTTTATGTGCCGCGAGAGGGACTCGAACCCTCATGAAGTCGCCCTCACACGAGTTTGAGTCGTGCGTGTCTACCAGTTCCACCACCGCGGCCGCTATTATATTACGAATTTTAGTATAATAAATATCCTTTTAATTGTCAAAAGAAAAGCTTTACTATATAATTGTCATATATAAATCCGATTTAATTTATGGGTAAAGTTATTGCGGTTGTAAATCAGAAAGGTGGAGTAGGTAAAACTACGACCGCTGTTAATCTAAGCGCTTATTTAGCCCATTTGGGCAAACAAGTGCTTCTTGTTGATGTTGACCCGCAAGCTAATGCAACCTCTGGATTAGGTATTGACCATCGTAATTTAGAATTTGGTATTTATGAGGCTTTGGTTGGCGATAAACCTTTTCATCAAATTATTAAAAGAACATTACAGACTGGTTTTAAAATTGCTCCCGCAACTTTAGCTTTAGCTGGAGCAGGGATTGATTTAGTCGGTATGG
Source organism: Candidatus Falkowiibacteriota bacterium (assembly GCA_903857815.1). Classification (GTDB taxonomy): domain Bacteria; phylum Patescibacteriota; class Patescibacteriia; order Patescibacteriales; family UBA12465; genus UBA12465. The sequence continues at coordinate 7,876 of CAIOGK010000091.1, read as the reverse complement.
AAAATCGCGAATTTCGTTTAGCCCATATTTTAGAAGAAAGTAGAAAAGATTTTGACTATATTATTATTGATGGGCCACCATCTTTAGGTTTGCTTACAGTTAATAGTTTAGTGGCCGCCGATGAAGTGCTGATTCCTATTCAGAGTGAATATTTTGCTTTGGAAGGCTTGAGCCAATTATTAGAAACAATTAGTTTAGTACAAAATAACTTAAAACCCGAATTAGGTATTATGGGCGCCGTGATTACCATGTTTGATAGGCGTAATAAACTTTCAGAGTCAGTAATGGAAGAATTATATAAATACTTTCCTAATCGTATTTTTCGCTCAGTTATTCCACGCAGTGTTCGTTTAGCGGAAGCACCGAGTTATGGTCGTTCAATTTTGCAGTATGACCCTAAATCAAAAGGTGGCAAAGCTTATGAAGGTTTAGCAAAAGAAATTCTAAGTTTTGAAAAATAATCTTAATTGTTAAATTACAATAATCAATAGTTTAATTTTTACTATATGGCACAAGGACTAGGCCGTGGACTCGGCTCTCTTATCCCTAAAAAAACAATGACCTACGGTCAAAATCCTTTTCAATCTGATGGGGGGATTAGTGAAGACGCGGTTATTCTACATGATAATGAGAGAATTTTAAAAGTTAGTCCCGATAAAATTGATTTCAATCCATTACAACCAAGAACTTTTTTCGCTGATGGCGCTTTAAATGATTTAGCGGAATCAATAAAAGAACACGGAATTATTTCACCATTAATTGCTACAAGACATGGCGAACGCTTTGAACTTATTGCTGGTGAAAGAAGATTGCGTAGTGCAAAATTGCTAGGATTAAAAGAAGTTCCAGTTATTATTAGAGAAGAAAACGAACAAAAAAAATTGGAAGTCGCGTTAATTGAAAATTTACAACGAGAAGATTTAAATTCAATTGAAACGGCTCGTGCCTACAAACGATTGATAGATGAATTTAATATTACTCAAGAAGAGGCGGCAAAAAGAGTCGGTAAGGCTCGTTCTAGCATTGCTAATGCTTTGCGCTTACTTTCTTTACCGCAGGAGGTCCAAAATGCTCTTGCTACTGGGAAAATTACCGAGGCTCATGCTAAATATATTCTTGGTTTAGAGGGTGAAGAAAAACAACTTAACATGTTGAAAAAAATCTTACGTCATGATTTAACGGTTGCTCAAACTGACCAAGAAATAAAACGTTTAGGCGGAACGAAAGCTGCTAAACAAAAAGATTATTTGGATAAAGCTAAAGAAGATGAACTCAGTGAGATATTTAGCACTAAGGTTGAAATAAAAAGACAGGGAAGAGGCGGTAAAATTATGGTTGATTTTTATAGCGAAGAAGAACTTAATGAAATATTGACAAAAATTAGAAAATAATAGGCATTTTTGAGTTTTAGAAGAAATAAATTAGGAGCTTATAAGGAGCTCTTTTTTTATTTGCTATTCTTAAAGTCGTATATTAAAATAGAACTATGTCTTTTATCCATCTCCATAATCATACTCACTATTCTTTGCTCGACGGCTTAACTAAGCTGGACGAGATGATTAATTATGTCAAAGAACAAGGCTCTTCGGCCGTTGCCATTACTGACCATGGCTCCATGTATGGGGTGATAGAATTCTATCAGAAGGCAAAAAAGGCTGGTATAAAGCCGATTATCGGCGTAGAGGCCTATTTAGCGCCTGGTTCTCGTTTTGATAAAAATACTCGAGAAGATGGTCGTAGTAATCATCTTCTTTTGCTTGCCAAAAATAATGAAGGTTATAAAAATTTAATTAAACTTGTTTCCAAGGCATATATCGAAGGTTTTTATTATAAACCGCGCATTGATTGGGATTTATTAGTAGAACATCATGAAGGGCTAATTGCTTCAACCGCTTGTTTGGCTGGAGAAATACCGAGATTGATTATGGCCGATAAATTAGTAGAAGCGGAAAAAAGAATTAAAGAATATAATAATTTATTTGGTCAGGGCAATTTTTATTTAGAATTAATGGACCATCCGGAAATTCCTGAATTAGAAAAAGTAAATTCTCAATTAATTAAGTTTTCTAAAAAATTAAAGATTCCTGTTGTTGCAACTAATGATGTTCATTATTTAAAGAAAGACGATGCTGAAGCGCAGGATATTTTGTTATGTCTACAAAACAAAAAAAAGATAACTGATACGGATAGAATGAAAATGTTGGGACATGGTGATTATTCGATGCGTTCTAATTCAGAAATGATAGCCGCTTTTAAGCATATTCCCGAGGCAGTCGCTAATACTTTAAAAATTGCCGAAATGTGTAATGTGGAAATTGAATTAGGGCAAATTCAATTGCCTCATTTTGAAGTTCCGGAAGGATATGATGGAAATTCATACTTAAAAGAGTGGTGTGAAAAGGGAATTTTAAAACGATATCCTGATAAAGCTAAAGATGAATTAACGTCTGTTTATGAACGTTTAGAGTATGAGTTATCGGTTATTGCTAAAATGGGCTGGCCTTCATATTTCTTGATTGTTGCAGATTTCATTAATTGGGCGAAAGATAATAAAATTGTTGTTGGCCCCGGAAGAGGTAGTGCAGCCGGGTCTTTAGTTTGTTATTTAACAGGGATTACTAATCTTGACCCTCTAGAATATAATTTACTTTTCGAACGCTTTTTGAATCCGGAAAGAATTTCCATGCCTGATATTGATATGGATTTTGCTGATATTAGACGAGGGGAGGTTTTAAATTATGTTGGCGAAAAATATGGTCAAGACCATGTCGCTCAGATTATTACTTTTGGAACTATGGCGGCTCGGGCAGCGGTTCGCGATGTCGGTCGCGTGCTTGATGAGCCATATGAATATTGTGATAAAATCTCCAAAAGCATTCCAATGTTTACTAAGCTTGAAGAGGCAATAAAAACAGTTCCTGAGCTTAGAGATATGTATAATAATGAAGCGGCCGCTAAAAGAATTTTAGATTATGCTAAAAGATTAGAGGGCGTTGCGCGTCATGCCTCAACTCATGCTTGCGGAGTTTTAATTACCGATCAACCTTTAACTGAATATGTCCCAATCCAACACGCATCTTCAGCTGATGAGAGTGTTATTTCTCAATATTCTTTGCATCCAATTGAAGATTTAGGATTACTTAAAATGGACTTCTTGGGTCTTAAAAATTTAACAATTATTGAATCAGCTTTGAAGATTATTAAAAATACCAGGGGATTAGATATTGATATTGATAAAATTCCTTTGAATGATGAAAATACTTATAAATTATTTCAAGCTGGTGAAACAACCGGCGTTTTTCAATTTGAATCATCGGGCATGAAGCGTTATTTGCGTGATTTAAAACCAACTATCTTTGAAGACATTATTGCGATGGTTGCCCTTTATCGTCCAGGACCCATGGAGTGGATTCCTGATTATATTTCCGGTAAACATAAAATCAAAAAAGTTGCTTATTTACACCCAAAATTAGAAAGTATTTTGGAAAATACTTACGGAGTCGCTATTTATCAAGAGCAAGTTATGCAAATCGCTCGTGATTTAGCCGGCTTTACTATGGGTCAGGCCGATGTTTTAAGAAAAGCGATGGGTAAAAAAATTGCTTCTTTATTAGCTGAACAGAAAGAAAAATTTATTGAGGGTTGTGTTAAGAACGGTGTTTATAAAGAATTAGCGGAAAAAGTCTTTTCATTTATTGAGCCGTTTGCAGGGTATGGTTTTAATCGTAGTCACGCTGCTTGTTACGCGATGATTGGTTATCAAACTGCTTATTTAAAGGCTCATTGGCCGGTAGAGTTCATGGCGGCCTTGTTAACCTCCGATCAAGGTGATACTGATAGAATTGCGATTGAAATTGAAGAATGTCGTAATATGGGCATTAAAATTATGGCTCCAGATGTTAATGAATCATTTGGAACCTTTACCGTGGTAACTGCTGGAACTAAAGAAAATAAAATAGTTGCTCCAAATGAAAAAGTTAATACGATTCGTTTTGGTCTTAAAGCAATTAAAAATGTTGGTGAGCATATTGTTGATGCTTTAATTAAAGAAAGAAAAGAAAATGGTGTTTACCAAGATATCTTTAATCTTTTAGAAAGAGTTACCGATAGAGATTTAAATAAAAAATCATTAGAAAGTTTGGTTAAGAGTGGGGCGATGGATAGTTTTGGAACGCGCGGCTCGCTGTTAACTAATATGGAAAAGTTTTTAAACTTTAATAAAGAAGAGGCTAAGAATAAAGATAGTCTTCAAGCGAGTTTGTTTGGCGATTTAAAGACTGAAGATAAAAGTCGTCCTATTTTAAAAGATGCTCCAGACGCCGAACAAAATGAGAAATTAGCTTGGGAAAAAGAACTCTTGGGATTATATGTTAGCGAACATCCGTTTAATTATTTCAAGCCGTTTATTGCTGGTTATGCAATTCCAATTATTAGTTTAGGAGGACATAAAAATGATGATAGAATTATTACCGCTGGCGTGATTGCGACAATTAAAAAAATAATTACTAGAAAAGGGGAGTCAATGATTTTTGTTAAGATTGAGGATGCTCTTGCTTCCAGCGAAATTTTAGTTTTTCCAAGATTATATAAAGAAACAATGGAATTATGGCAAGAGGGCCGGACTATTATTGTCGAAGGCAAAGCTTCTGAAAAAGATAGCGATTTAAAGATTTTAGCTAATCGAGCTATGATTTTAGATTTTACTTCGCCACAAAAATCTGTGGATGATTTTAAAAAACTAATGATGGAATCTCCAACGCCAATACGCCGAACGTTTAGTAATGGAAATTATCAAAAATCAGTTAAGAAAGTATTTGAATCGGAATCGCCGGAAACTAAAAAAATAGTTCCTGCTCCTGCGGTGATGCCGGCTATTAATCCCTTGTTGCTAGTTTTCTTAAAAGATTTACATCCTAATGATTTAAACGAATTACGTCGTTTATTTTCCGTTTTTCCGGGAGAACAAGAGGTTTTCTTTAGAATTATAGAGGCGGGAAAGTTTAAAATTATTAAAACCGCCTTCCGAGTTTTAAATGGGGATGCTTTAAAAAATGAATTAAAAGAAAAATTTCTTACAACCATCAAGATCGTTGGCTAAATAATTGTTTAGATTTATATTTTTTGCTATAATGAAGAAGACTTATAAAGTTGACTTCATTTTTTGTTATAAATTTTAATTTCTCTTTTATCTTATGCCAAGAACCCGAAAAACCGAATTAGTTTCGGCTTCATCTCCGGTAACCAAGGCTAAAAAAATTGTTAAAAAGCCGGTTAAAAAAATTGAACCTAAGGTTGGGTTAAAAGCTGAACCTAAAAAGGCTGTCGTTAGTCCTGTTAAAAAGGCTAAGCCGGTTATTATTGATGTAATTGAAGATGATGATGGCGAGAGCGATGTTGTAAATAGTAGTAATTTTTTTTCTGATGCCTCATTAGCAAAAAGTGATTTTTTAGCGCCTAGAAGTAATACTCAAAATGATGAAGAAAATACCTATGTTCCTATAAAAAGAGATGAACAGCAAATAGTAAATGATGAGCCAACTATTATTATTGAAGATACTGATATCCAAAAAAAGTTTTTTTCAGATTTGGTTTCAGAAATTAAGACTAAGAATGAGAATGCTGGAGCATTATTTAATGATAGGTTTGATTTAGAAAATAAAAAACCCATCACTGCTCCTAAAAAAAGTTTAGGGCTTTATCGCCGCTTAGCTTGGAAGTTTTTAATAATGGTTGGGTTATTAGCCCTTTTAGTTTTATATTTTTCTTTTTCAAAATTAACAATTTTGATTACCCCGGAGGTAGAAAAAATGAGTGATACATTGTTTATGAAAGTTAGTGGAGAAATGGCGACGACTACTGAAGAAATTAACGACTCAAGAGAAAAAGTTAGTGGGTCGGTTAACGAAGTTGAGATTGAAGTTGAAAAAAAATATGAAGCTACCGGAGAGGAGTCGTTAGGGGAAAATTTAAGCGGTAAAGTTATAATTGTTAATAATTATATTAAATCTCAGCAGTTAATTGCTACTACTAGATTGCTATCTAGCGATAATAAGCTTTTTAGAATTAAAGAGGCGGTTAACATCCCGGCTGGCGGCAAGGTTGAAGTCGAAATTTATGCTGATGAAATTTCTGCTGACATGGCGATTCCACCTTCCCATTTTACTATTCCTGGTCTTTGGGTAGGCTTGCAAGATAAAATTTATGCAGAAAGTGAAACAGCCTTTACTTATGGAAAAAAATTACAACGTTATGTTACCGATCCTGATATTCAATCTGCCAAGCAAGATATTAATGCTTTAATCCTTAAAAAAGCTGAAGAGAGCAAATCGCTTAGAGTTCAGGATGAAGTTTTGTATCAAGTTTTAGAATCTAGCGATATTCAAGTTAGTGCTAAGGCGGGAGATAAAGTATCAGAGTTTACCTTAAGAGCTAAAACTAAGGTTGCAATGGTTTCATTTTCCAAAGAAGAGGCTGCTAGGTTGGCTTCAGCTAAGCTTAATATTTTAGTTCCTGATGATAAGGAACTCGCCGAATTTAAGTCTGAAAATTTAGTTTACACCTTTGAAAATTATGACGAAAAAAATAAAACCGCAAGCATTAAAGCTTCATTTTATGGTTTTATGATTTTAAAGAGTAATGCAAATATTATTGATAGATCACGCTTAGTAAATCTTAATGCAGAACAGATAGATGCTTACTTGGGTGATTATCCAGAAATAGGGAACTATGAACTTCAATTTTATCCTTCTTTTGTAAAACGAGCGCCTAATTTAGTAGATAGAATAGAGGTTAAAATTAAAAATTAGATACTTTATACAATTAAAAACGCCCTACTCAAGGGCGTTTTTTTAATATTAAGATAGCGGCTATATTATAATAGTTTAGTTTTTAAAATAAACCTAAAAATTTACCACTAATTTTTTTCTGAGAATCTGAAGCTTTGTTTAAATATATTTTTTCCGCCTCTTTTAAAGTTTTTTTTCTTAAAACAAGCGCGCTAATTGCCTTAGCTAAGCGGGAGGCTTCCTCTAGTGGACGTTGATGTAGATTTCGGCCGATTGCTAATCCGGCCGTATGTCCTAGTTCTAACTGTAAGCTTAGGAATTCTAATAATTCTTTAGCTGGTTGTTTGCTGCCGCCTACACAAATAATTCTCGATCTTCCGGCGGCCGTAGTTACTTCTTGAAATTTTTGGGCAGCTAATTTTTTATCTTTAAGGCCGTAAGGATACTTTACTTTTATAAAATCAGCGTCTAAACAGGCGGCGACTCCAGCCGCTCCGGCAATGGTATGAGTATCTTCTTCTTTAATATCTTTTCCGCGTGGGTATATCCAGATTATAGCCGCTAAACCAGCTTGGTGAGCTTGAAAAATAGCTTTAGCCGCTTGAGCTAACATTTTTGATTCATATTTACCGCCAAGATAGATTGTATAACCGATGCCAACAATTTTTAAACCACTTTGTTTTTTAAAATTAATAATATCTTCTACTTTCCAAAATGGTTTACTGGAGTTTTGTTCTTCTTTTTGATTTAAATTTGTTTTTCCGTTTAGCTTAACTATATATGGTAGTTTGCGATAACTATTGCCGTATTTGGATATTAGTCCGAGATGAGTGGCTAAAACGCCCCCGTTTGAAGCAGCGGCAATTTTAAAAAGATGTTCCGGGTCATTATCTTCAGGAGTTATTTTGGGGCCGTAGAAGTCGTCGTTTAAATGTTCTATTTTTTGATCGCCCGCAATTAAAAATAAATTTCCGGAGCTACAGGTTAATAGAGAAATATTTTTTAAATATTCCGATCTCTTATCTGGCTTAACACTTAATGGGATTAGTAAATCCTTCATATATATTTATAAATTATGGCTAATATGCTAT
>CAIOGK010000090.1 GCA_903857815.1 Candidatus Falkowiibacteriota bacterium | reverse complement strand
TTATTTTATCAACCGAAGTTTCATTAATTTATAAAGATGAAAATAAAGTTAGGCGGGTTCATTTAGTTGTTCATGCCCCGAATTTAAAAGCCGCTGCTGAGTTAAATAAACAATTGGGGGCAAATTATAATATAAAATCAGATGGCCGCCCAATTTTAGGAATTAAAGCACCAGAATTTGTAAAATTACTTTTAAAAATAAATTCTAAATTCTTAGTTTACCCGGCGCATATTTGGACTCCCTGGTTTTCAGTCTTTGGCTCTAAATCAGGCTTTGATACATTAGAAGAATGTTTTAAAGAAGAAACAGATAATATTTATGCTTTTGAAACTGGTTTATCGAGTGACCCAGAAATGAATTGGCGTTTATCGGCGCTTGATAAGTTAACTCTACTTTCAAGTTCTGATTCCCACAGCTTAGCTAATCTTGGTCGTGAAGCAACTATAATGGAATTAACCGAGCCAGTAAGCTATCAACAAATTTACGAGATAATTAAAAATCACAAGAAAGGCGGGAAGTCTGGAATATTATCTACTATTGAATTCTATCCCGAAGAGGGAATATATCATTTAGATGGTCATCGAGATTGTAATTTCAGTTGTCTCCCAGCTGAAAGTAAAAAATTAAAAAATATTTGTCCGATTTGTAATAAGCCTCTGGTAATTGGAGTATTAAATCGAGTTGAAGAATTGAGTGATAGGCCTATTGGAGGTAAACCAAAAGAAGCCGCCTCCTTTAAAAAGACTGTTGAACTAGATAAGATAATCGCTGAAGCGCTTGGAGTTAAAAATAGATTTTCGAAAAGTGTTAGAAGGGAATATGAGAAGTTGATTCCTAAATTTGGTACCGAATTAGAAATATTGCTCGATATAGATTTGAAATTATTAGAGCAAGAAATTGATGTAAAAATTATTGAAGGCATTAGATTATCAAGAAGCGGAAGATTATTTATTAAACCCGGTTTTGATGGTCAGTATGGTGAAGTAAATATTTTTCCTAAAAAATAAGTTAGCAATATAATATTATGTCTAATTTTCGCCAACCAACATTTGTTCTCCTTTCCATAGTTGCCTTTTTAGTGTTGGCCGTTGTTGCTTCTGTAGAGTATAGTGGAAATAAGGAAAAAGCGGATGCGGTTAAAGAGGGTGGTTTATATAGAGCTACGGCCTCTGCTATTACTGCGGTAGATAAATTTTTTACGACTCCTGAAGCTACTACTTCAGATAATGTCTCTACTGATAGTGATAGTGCGGCAGAAAAAAATAATGTATGGAGTAGAGTTAAGGAATATATTCAAATTCAAAAAACTGATTCTGGCTGGGAATTTACTTTGCAAAATGCTGAAGGAATAATTTTTTACAAAGAAATTAATTTTAGATAAAAATCATTTGCGTTAATTTATTTTTTATTTATTTTATGTTTAAAAGCGCTTTAACTGCTTAGCGCTATAATTAATTAACAGTTTTAAAAAGATTAATAAATTAGTATATAAATTTATGGCTAAAGTAGAAAAAGCAAAAAAAGCCGTCTTAGACGGAGTGGCAATTGTTAACCAAGATAAAAAGCATGAAGCGGCTTTGAGTGCGATTCAACAAATTAAAGATAAATTTGGCGAAGGCTCAATTATGAAGCTTGGAGACGTAAGAAAAACAAACGTCGATGCTATTTCAACCGGTTGTTTATCTTTAGATATGGCTTTTGGTATTGGCGGAGTTCCTCGTGGTCGGGTAATTGAAATTTTTGGTCCTGAATCATCTGGTAAAACTACTCTAGCGCAACATATTGTTGCTGAAGTACAAAAGACAGGTGGTATTGCGGCGTTTGTTGATGCGGAACACGCTCTTGATCCTGATTATGCTGCTAAAATTGGAGTTAATATTAAAGAGATGTTATTGTCTCAACCAGATAGCGGTGAGCAGGCTTTAGAAATTGTTGAAACTTTAGTTCGCTCTAACGCGGTTGATGTTATTGTTGTTGATTCTGTTGCGGCTTTAGTTCCTCAGAAAGAAATCGAAGGTGATATGGGGGACCAGCACATGGGACTACAAGCACGTTTAATGAGTCAGGCTTTAAGAAAGTTAACAGCAATTATTGGTAAAACTAAAACGGTAGTTATTTTTATTAACCAGATTAGAAATAAAATTGGCGTTTTCTTTGGTAGCCCGGAAACAACTACTGGCGGCAATGCCCTTAAGTTTTATTGTTCAGTTCGCGTTGAAGTAAGGCGCGCTGCACAAATTAAACAAGGTGAAAAAATTATTGGTAATCGCGTTAAGGTAAAAATTGTTAAGAATAAAGTTGCTGCTCCTTTTAAGACTTGTGAATTTGATATTATGTATAATGAAGGAATTTCCGTTGCTGGTGATTTAGTAGATTTAGGAGTTGAATATAATGTTATAAAAAAGAATGGTAATTCCTATTCTTTTGGAGATGTAAAATTAGGTGTCGGACGTGAGATTGCTAAAAAAATGATTAAAGATGATAAAAAATTATTAGCGGAAATTCGTAAAGCAATTATTGCTGAAGTAAAAAGTAAAGAAATAGAAGCTAATAAAGATGGTGGTTCTAAAGAGGCAATAACTACGAAGGAGACTGAATAAATTAAAATTAAATCCTAAAATATAAAACAAAAAACCGCTTTTTATTGAAGCGGTTTTTTTATATTTTCAATCGTTTGATTAATATTTTGAGCAACAGTTTCTATGTCCGATTCACCATTAATATCAATGATTTTTCCTAATTTTCCGTAATAATCTAGTAATGGTTTTGTTTGCTCGTGATAAGTTTTAAAACGTTGAGCAATAACTTCTGGATTATCATCAGAGCGCCCCGAAGTTTCTCCGCGCAGCAGAATCCTTTTCTTAGCCTCATCTTCACTTATTTCTATATTTATAACCGCATTAAGATGAAGATTGTTATTTTCAAAAAATTTATATAAAGCTTCAGCCTGGCTTAAACTTCTTGGGTAGCCATCAAAAATAAAACCGTTTCCATTAATATTTTTAGTAATAGCTTTTTGCATCATGGTGGTGATTAAGCTATCAGGAACTAACGTTCCGTTATCAAGATATTGTTTTATTTCAGGGCCAAGTTCGCCGTTTTCTATTTCTTGACGTAAAATACTACCGCTTGATAAATGAAAAAGATTGCGTTCAGCGGCGATAATTTCTGCTTGAGTTCCTTTTCCGGCTCCCGGTGTACCAAAAAATATAAGGTTTAGCATATAAAACTGATACAAAATTAAAACAGGCTTTTAAAGCCGTTTTTTATGTGCGCCGTGCTGGATTCGAACCAGCGACCGTCTCCTTAAGAGGGAGCTGCTCTACCAACTGAGCTAACAGCGCCTTACGGCTTGCAGCCGACATCTATATTGTAAACATTAAAAAAATATTGTCAAATAAAAGTGGCGGGGGCGGGAATCGAACCCGCGACCTTAGCGTTATGAGTGCTACGCTCTAACCAGCTGAGCTACCCAGCCTAACACCGGAAAAATCCGGTTATGTGCGCCCGGCAGGATTTGAACCTGCAACCCCTTGGTCCGAAGCCAAGTACTCTATCCAGTTGAGCTACGAGCGCAAAAATAACACGCCCTAAGTAAAAAAAGATAGGGTTACTTACGGGCGGTTGTTTTATCTTTTGCCTTTTAAAGCCTGCTTTAAATGATAACCAGTTTTAAACTTAGCAACCTTTACTTCTGGGATGGTTATCCTTTCGTTTGGCTTTTGAGGATTAACGCCACCACGAGCATAACGAACGCGAGCTAGGAAAGTTCCAAAGCCGGCGATAGTTACTTCGCGATTTTCTTTTAATTCCTCGATGACCGTGTCGGTGAAGACATCAATCATTTTTTCGGCCTGTTTTTTATTCAGACCTTCGACATCATGGGAAATTTTGTCGATGAGTTGTGCTTTGTTCATATGATTATGATATTAGCTTTTTATTCTTGTTAAATCAAGCTATCTAGCGTATTCAGTTGCTCTCATTTCTCGAATAACATTAACTTTTATCTCTCCTGGGTATTTTAACTCATTTTCTATCTTTTTTGCAATATCCCTAGCCAAATTATGAGCTGCTAAATCATTAATCGCTTCTGGTTGAACGAAAACTCTTACTTCACGTCCGGCTTGAATAGCGAAGACTTTTTCGACGCCTTCAAAGGTTAAAGCAATCTTTTCCAACTCCTCTAAACGTTGTAGATAATTTTCAAAGCTATCACGTCTAGCTCCTGGACGAGCAGAAGATATCGCATCGGCAACTTTTACTATCACTGATACTAAAGTAGTTGGGTGGTCTTCATGATGAGTTTCAATTGGGGCAATTAATTCGGCTGGTAAGTTAAATTTCTTAGCAATATCACGTCCAATTTCAGTATGATTACCTTGAACCTCATGGTCAACCGCTTTTCCAATATCATGTAATAACCCACCTTTCTTAGCTATTGTAACATCAGCTCCTAATTCCTCGGCTAGCATGGCGCACAAATGAGCAACCTCGATAGAATGGCGTAAAGCATTTTGACCGTAACTGGTTCTATATTTTAAACGACCAAGAATTGCTACTAATTTAGGATCAAATCCCGTAACCCCAACTTCGTACATTGCTTCTTCACCCGCCTTTTTAATATCAAGGGCAATATCTTTTTTAGCATTTTCTACCGCCTCTTCAATTTTAGTTGGATGAATACGTCCGTCTTTTATTAAATAGTCTAAAGTTTTTTTAGCAATATGGCGTCTAATTAATGAGAAGCCGGAAACAGTAATGGCGTTTGGCGTATCATCAACAATGATTTCGACGCCAGTCATATTTTCAATTGCTTTAATATTTCTACCTTCACGGCCAATAATTCGACCCTTCATTTCATCGTTAGGCAAATCAATGGTCGTGGTTGTAAGTTCAACGGTATACGAAGAAACCATTCTTTGCATCGCTAGAGCGAGCATGTCTTTTGCTTTGTCATTAATATTATCATCACTATCTTGTTCTAACTTTTTAATTCTAACCATTAAATCTTCAGCGCATTTCGCTTCCTCAGCCTTTAGTAAGATATCCTTAGCCTCTTCTTTTTTAAGACCAGAGATTTCTTCTAATTTAGCAACTTGTTGGTCTTGAATGCCTTTAATTTTTTCTTTAATTTCTTGAACCTCGCTAACCTTATCAAAGAGTTTTTGTTGTTTTTCTTGTAAATCTAATAATTTTTGAGAAAAAGAACTTTCCCTTTGTTCAAGGCGATTTTGTAGTTGATGAATTTCATTGCGACGCTTTGTTTCTTCTTGTTTTGATTCCTCAACAATTTTAAGCGCTTTATCTTGAGCTTTGAGAAGCAGCTCTCTTTCTTTAGTTTTAGCTTCGTTTAATATTTTTTCAGCTTTTTCTCCCGCACTATTAGCCTTAGACTCGGCTGATTTTTTGTAGAATACATAGCCAACAAAAAAACCGCCAGCAGCCAGGACTAACTACAGGGCATAGTTTAAAAATTCCATATGATTTGGCTGTAATTGGAGAGTTGA
>CAIOGK010000089.1 GCA_903857815.1 Candidatus Falkowiibacteriota bacterium | reverse complement strand
TTACTATTGCGCGAACGATTGACAGCATAATTTCTCAAAATTATCCTGATTTGGAATATATTATTATGGATGGCGCTTCAAAGGATAATACTAAAGATATTGTTTCGAGTTATCAAGATAAAATAAATATTAAATTTATTTCTGAGCCGGATAAGGGAATATTTGATGCAATGAATAAGGGAATTAAATTAGCGAGTGGCGAAGTTGTTGGTATTTTAAATTCTGATGATTTGTTTGATAATAACCAAATATTAAAAACTGTAGCGGAAATTTTTAATGATTCCAATGTTGAAGCTGTTTATGGCGATATTAAATATTTTTCTAATGATATTAACAAGACTGTTCGATATTGGAAATCGGGAGATTATTTTGAGAATAAATTAAATAATGGCTGGATAATTCCTCATCCAGCATTATTTTTGCGTAAGTCCGTTTATCAGAAATGTGGATTATTTAATCTTGATTTTCCCATCGCTGGTGATTACGAGTTTATCTTAAGGATTTTAAAAATTTATAAAATAAATGTAAAATATATTCCTCAAGTTTTTACTAAAATGTATAACGGCGGAAATTCAGCTAGTAGTTTAGAAAAAAGAAATAATGGTTGGCGAGAATTAAAAAAAGCCTGGGTAGTTAATAATCTGAAAGTTCCCAAGCTTTTTATTTTAAGACGTTTATTTTTTAAATTACATCAGTATCTAACTTTCTAATTTAGCCCTTTGTTGGTTTATCCAGGAATAAGTTTTTGCTAAACCGATTTTTAATGGAACACTAGGAGTCCAATTGAGTTTTTCTTTAATTAATTTATTATCAGAGTTTCGTCCTCTTACGCCAAGTGGCCCTGGTATATGTTTTAGGGATAGTTTTTTATTAGCAATCTCCATTGCCATAAGCGCTAATTGATTAATAGTTACCATTTCTTCTGACCCAATGTTAACTGGACCAGTAAATTCAGAGTCCATAAGATGTCTTATTCCTTCCAAGCATTCATCAATAAATAAGAATGATCTAGTTTGTTCGCCATCGCCCCAAATTTCCATTTCACCATTATTTTCGGCTTCAGCCACTTTTCTACATATAGCAGCTGGGGCTTTTTCTTTTCCGCCTTTCCAAGTTCCTTCTGGTCCAAAGATATTATGGAAGCGTGCAATCCTAACATTAAGTCCGTAGTTTCTATTAAAAGATAAATATAATCTTTCGCTAAATAATTTTTCCCAGCCGTATTCACTATCGGGAGCAGCTGGGTAGGCTGATTCTTCTGAGCATTTTGGATTATTTGCATCTTCCTGATTATAAGCTGGGTATATACAAGCAGAAGAGGAATAGAAGATTTTTTTGATACCCGCTTTAGACCCGTAATACGACATGTTAAGATTTATAGTTGCCGAATTATGCATCACATCAGCATCATGTTCGCCTGTAAAAATATAACCCGCCCCGCCCATATCGGCCGCTAATTGATATACTTCATCAAATGGTCTGTCTAGTATTTTTTGGCAAAGAATAGGGTCTCTTAAGTCGCCGATTATAAAATCATCGGCGGTAGTTTTGCTAAAATCTGGATATTTTAAATCAACGCCCCTCACCCAGAATCCTAAATTTTTTAAGTAATTTACCAGATGGCTCCCGATAAATCCTCCCGCCCCGCATACTAATGCGGTTTTTTGCATAGATTGTTCCATATTTTTTTATTTTTTAATAATTTTAAATACTATTCTAGTTATTTTTATTAACCACTCGATT
>CAIOGK010000088.1 GCA_903857815.1 Candidatus Falkowiibacteriota bacterium | reverse complement strand
AGCTCTTTATTTTTTAGGTTTTTTGTGCTATAATAATGGAAACAAAATTTAAATTTATTTTATTTAAAATTAAAAAATTATGAAAAAAGGTCTGATTGCCGTAATAGCCATTATTGTTATTATCGGCGCTTGGTTTTGGATGTCTTATAATAAATTAGTAACTGTTAATGAGTCGGTTGATAATCAATGGGCGCAAGTTGAAGTCCAATATCAACGTCGCTTAGATTTAATTCCAAATTTAGTGGAATCAGTTAAGGGCGCTATGGGACAAGAACAGGAAGTATTTACTGCTTTAGCAGAAGCGAGAACTCGTTATGCCGGAGCAGCTAGCGGTAATGATAAAGTAGCGGCTGCCGGACAGGTAGAAAGCGCTTTAGGAAGATTATTGGTAGTGATGGAAAATTATCCTGTGTTAAAATCAATTGAAACGGTCCAAACATTAATGGCTCAACTTGAAGGAACAGAAAATCGCGTTAGCGTTGAGCGTACCCGATTTAATGATCAGGTTAGATTGTTTAATGTGATGGTTAAGCGTATCCCGATGAGTCTAATTGCTGGCTCTTTAGGTTTCTCGGAAAAGATTTATTTCCAAGCGGCTGATGGTTCCGAAGTTGCCCCTAAAGTAGATTTACAGTTAAACAAATAATCGTTTTAGTTGATTAATAATTTTATTATTTTTGCATGCTAAAACGTTTTTTTCTCATATTAACTTTATTTTTTATTGTTGCGGCTATCCCGGTTCAAGCCTATTTTAGTTTAGGAAAACCAACCGGATTAGTAAATGATTATGCGCTTATTTTAAGCGCGGAGCAGAAAAGCGCCTTAGAAAATAAATTAAATCAGTTTAATGAATCAAGTAGTAATGAAATCTCGGTCGCTACGATAAAAAGTTTAGATGGTGATACGGTAGAAAATTTTGCGAATAAATTATTTGAAGAATGGGGAATTGGTAAAGCTAAAAAGGATAATGGAATTTTATTATTGATTGCCGTTGATGATAGAAAAATGAGATTAGAGGTTGGATATGGGCTCGAGGGTGCCGTCCCCGATGCGACGGCATTTCAGATTATTAATAAAACTTTAAAACCAGCTTTTCAAAATAATGATTATTATGGCGGGATAGATAAGGCAGTTGATCAAATTATCGCGACGACTCGAGGAGAATATCAAGCAGAGGCTACTAATCCAATTGCGGGCTTAAAAAATATTAGTTTTGATGCTCTATTTACGATTGCGATGATTATTTTTTATTTACTCGCCGCTTTAAGAAGATTTTTAGCTAAGAGTAAATCTTGGTGGGAGGGTGGAGTTATCGGCTTAGTCTTTGGTTTAATTATCGCGGCCATATTTTTTCGAGCCCTTTTATACTTTATTTTTTTACCAGTTGGGTTAGCTATTACGGGCTTAATTTTTGATTATTTATTTTCTCGAGTTTTGCCTCAGCCTAGTGCCGGGAAAAAGGGCGGCGGTTTTTGGATTTTTCCAGGAGGTGGCGGTTTCGGAGGAGGTTCGAGTGGTGGCGGTTTCGGCGGTTTTGGCGGTGGTTCATCTGGCGGCGGCGGGTCTTCCGGGAGTTGGTAATTAAAATTTGGTTAGTGCAAAATTATTTTGTGACATATAAAAAAGAGGTTAAGGCCTCTTTTTTGCTATTGTGTTTTTTGGCGGTTTACCGTTTAAGGGCGCAAATGATAGACGGTGGATAGGGCAGGGACCATATTCTTTTATTTTTTCTAAGTGAATTTTTGTCCCGTAGCCCTTATGTTTAGCAAATAAATATTCTGGATATTTTTTATCGAATTCGCTCATTAGCCAATCACGACTTACTTTAGCAATTATAGAAGCAGCGGCAATTGCCCAGACGGTAGCATCACCCTTTACGATAGCAGTTTGCGGTTTATCTAACTTAGGAATTTTAAATCCACCATCAAGTAAAATATATTCTGGTTGCACTTTTAATTTTTTAATTGCCCGTCGCATCGCCAAAAAGCTAGCCTGCAGAATATTTATTTTATCAATATCTTCATTATTAACTATTCCGATTTCTACGGCGATTACTTTTTCTTTGATTGCTTTGAATATCTTCTCTCGATTTTTAGCGGATAATTTTTTTGAATCGGCGACTAATTCTAAATCACCTGGCTCGATTTTAAATTCAGAATTAACAACTACACAGGCCGCTACTACAGGACCGGCTAAAGGTCCGCGACCAGCCTCATCGACTCCGCCGATAAGATTGTACCCGAGTTCAAAATATTTTTTTTCAGTTTCTAAGTTTAACATATGTAGTTATTATATCATATTTGGCTTATTTTAGCATATAATATTAAAAAATGGCTTCTTTTTGCCTATTTATTGCCTTTTGCTATTGACATATTTTTTTATTTGTTCTATAATCTTTTTACGGTTAATTATGCTTTGTTTAAGTGTGCGAGGTTTTGTACATGCATTTCCACATTAGGGAAGATAAGAAAGGCAAGGGAGCATGTACATGAGTGGTGATATAGAGCCACTCTTTCGGGACACTCTTCGGAGGTCCCACAATTTTAAGGGTTGGATATGTTTATTCAACCCTTTTTTATTTTGTCTATTTACTTTTTAAGATAAACATGTTAATAAGAAGCTAGTTCCAAAACAAAAAAATATTAAAACATGAGAGACGCGCAAGAGTATTTTTATGTGTTCCAGACGGGAAAACATAAAGGAAAGTTATTAACAGCGGTCTTATTATCTGACCCTGTATTCGTTGCTAATATTTATCAACGATCTTTTCAGAGAAATGTTTCAATCAAAACTCCAAATCGATTGCAACTAGCAATCGAAAGCATTCTTAGTAAAATTAAGGAGTTGAATGTGACAAAAAAATGTCCTTATTGCAAAACAAGAGTGGTTCAACATTTTTTATTGCCAGATTTTGGCATTCTAAACAGTAAATTACTTTGTTGTAATCATGACGATTGCAAGGAAAATTTGAAATCTGCTCGCGCTGGAGCACTTTATGAAATTTGTGACTTTTTGTTGCTTATTAGCTTTGTTCCAAGGGAACAGGCTCGACAAATTGTCGGAATTTTTAAACAAACTCACGCAAATTTTGCAGAAGCTTTCAGCTAAACCTCTTGTACAGTTGTTGTACATAAAACCTGCTTTTAAAAGGAGCAGGTTTTTATTTCGTGATTATTTATAGGGGATATGTTAAAATAATATATATGAAAAAAGAATATTTTTTATTAATAATTTTATTGGTAATTTTGGTTTCGGCTATGATTCTTAAGTTTGTGCCTATAAGATTGTCAGCGCCAGAAAGAGTAAGGCCTAATATCATTACCCCCGACAAGCCAATCGCCCCAAGTATTGATAAGCCAATCGTTGATGAATCGGATATCGCTAGTAGTTCGGTAGTTATTATTAAGCGTCCTTTGCCTGGAAATATTGTAACTTCACCGTTAATAGTTGAGGGTCAAGCCCGTGGCGGCTGGTTTTTTGAGGCAACTTTACCGATTAAGTTAACAACGCAAAATGGTGATATAATTTTAGCGCATTATGGTACCGCCCAAACAGATTGGATGACGGCTGATTTTGTTCCCTTTGTTTCAGTGCTTGAGTTTAATACTACCGCGACTAGCGGTTATCTGGTTATTGCCAAAGATAATCCTTCCGGTTTACCGGAATTTGATGATTCTATTAAAATTCCTGTTTTGTTTAAATAATATAAAAATATGTTAGCTCTCTCTTTATATAATGCTTTAAGTAGAAAAAAAGAAATTTTTGTTCCTATTAATAAAAAACAGGTCGGTCTTTATACTTGCGGGCCAACTGTTTATAATTTTGCGCATATTGGTAATTTACGAACTTATTTATTTGAAGATTTTTTAAGACGAGTTTTAGAATATAATAATTATAAAGTGAAACATATCATGAATATTACTGATGTCGGCCATTTAACGGGTGATATGGATATGGGTGAAGATAAAATGGAGAAGGGCGCTCAGCGAGAAGGGAAAAGTGCCTGGGAAATTGCTGAATTATATACTGAAGCTTTCAAGCAAGATACTCGTCGTTTAAATATTCTAGACCCGAGTTCTTATCATAAAGTAACTGATAACATTCCCGAGCAGATTGCCCTAATAAGTAAATTAGAAAAAAAGGGTTATACTTATAAAACTAAGGACGGAATTTATTTTGATACTTCAAAAGTTAAAAATTATAATAAGTTAAGTCATCTACCTTTGGAAACATTAAGAGAAGGCGCTCGAGTGGAAAAAAATCCCGAGAAAAGAAATCCTACCGATTTTGCTTTATGGAAATTCTCACCATTAGATAGTAAAAGGCAGATGGAATGGGATTCCCCTTGGGGGGTTGGTTTTCCGGGTTGGCATATTGAATGTTCAGCGATTAGTTTAAAATATTTAAGTAAGAATCTTGATATCCATTGTGGTGGCGCTGATCACATAAATATCCATCATACTAATGAAATTGCTCAATCCGAATCAGCAACCGGAAAAAAGTTTTTTAATTATTGGCTTCATGGGGCATTTTTAAATATTTCCGGAGGGAAAAAAATGGCTAAAAGTGAAGATGGATTTTTAACTCTTAATTCCGCTTTAATTAAGAAAGGTTTAAATCCTTTGGTTTATCGATTTGCTGCTTCTCAGGTTAATTATCGTAAACCAATGGAATATGGTGAAAATAATTTACGTCAGGCCGAGCAAGGTTTAAATAAGCTCTGGGAACAAGTAGCCGCCTTGGGCAGTAAAAAAGGGAATATAAATTCCGAGTTTCAGGTTAAATTTTTAACGGCCGTTAATGATGATTTAAATATTCCTAAAGCCCTGGCAGTTTTAGCGGCGGTACTGAAGTCTAATTTAATTGCAGCTGATAAGCTAGCTACCGCTTTAGACTTCGATAAAGTATTTGGCTTTGATTTAAAGAATGCTGCTAGCTATATTAATTCCGTAGTTAAATCTTCTGATTTACCAGCTAGTATCCAAAAATTATCCCAGGAAAGACTTATTGCGCGGAAAAATAAAGATTGGGCCGAATCCGATAATTTAAGAAATAAGATTCAGGCGGCTGGATATTTAGTCGAAGATACCGCTAATGGTCAGGAATTAAAGAAAATCTAGATTAGATATAAATTAAAAATGAAACAAAATAATTTTTGGCAAAAATTAAAATTGACCGGTAAACCAATATTAGTCTTAGCACCGATGGCCGGGTTTACTGACTCCGCTTATCGTCGTATTTGTAAGTATTACGGCGCGGATGTTTTATATAGTGAAATGGTTTCCGCAACTGCTTTATATTATAGCGATAGAATCGGCGCTCAAAAAAAAGGAAAAAATCCAACCAGGGAATTAATGGACTTTAATAGACGCCAAGAAAAATATTATGTGGTGCAGCTATTTGGTTCTAAACCTGAACATTTTGCGGCGGCTACCCGGTTGATAACTGATAAAGTAAAGCCAGATGGGATAGATATTAATTTTGGTTGTCCGGTAAGTAAAATTATTAAACAAGGAGCCGGCGCCGATTTAATGAAAAATTTATCTCAGTCGCGAGCCGTAATCGAAGCGGTCCTAGCGGAAACTAATTTACCAGTTTCCATTAAAATCAGAGCTAAATCTGGTGAAGTCGGAGCTTTAGAGTTTTTAAAAAATATTTCAGATTTAAAAGTCGCAGCGGTTATGATTCATGGACGAACTTTAAGCCAAGGATTTTCTGGTTTGCCAGATTTTAAATTAATTAAAGCGGCTAGACAGCATTTTCAAGGGGTTATTATTGCTAACGGGGGGATAACTGATTTAGAGAGTGCAAAATTAGCCTTAAAAGAAAGCGGGGCTGATGGTTTAGGATTGGCACGTGGTATTTTAGGCCGCCCCTGGTTATTTAAAGAAATAAAAAAAAATAAACAAATTAATTTAAAATTATCTCATATTTTTAAGTTAATGATTAATCACGCAGTTAGTGCTAGTAAAAATAAAGGCGAAAATGCCCTAATTGAATTACGTAAACATTTAGTTTGGTATGTTCAGGGTTTAGAGGGCGCTAGTAAAATGCGAGAAAAGTTAGTGAGTGTAACTAATCTTGATGATTTAAAAAAGATAATTAAAGAATATAAAAAATAATTATGACTAGATATACTCTTTACATTAATACCGCTTCTTTTGATGAAATAATTATCGCCATTTTTGCGAGTGATAAAAAAATTATTCAAAAAAAATTTAAAGCCGCAAAAAGCCAGGCAGAGAAATTGTTGCCCGCAATTGATAAATTATTAAAATTAAAAAAAATAAATTTATCACAGTTACAAAAAATTGTTGTTGTTAACTCCGGGGGAAGTTTTACCTCTTTGCGCATTGGCGTTGTAACGGCTAATACTTTGGGCTATGCTTTAAATATTCCAGTTGAATCTGAGGCCGAAATAAAAACAGTAAAAAAATTTTCTAATTATTCCATCGTGGAACCGATTTATAACGCTGAACCTAATATTGGTAAGGCAAAACCCCTTGTGTATTAGTTGTTGAAAACTTTTTACATTTTTGTCAAAAAATTTTAAATAAAAAAAGCTACTTGTTGATAAGTAGCTTTTTTAGTTGTTTTTTCTCTTATTTTAGGTTAAATGAAAGTGTTGACCGTAGGGGAGCCGTGGTGTATAATTGTACTTGTAAGGTGAATTGTGGGGAAGAGAGGTGATTTATAAAAATAAACTTTTTTCTTAACTATGTTTATTGGTGAATACAATCATAGCTTAGATGATAAAGGACGTTTAGCTATCCCGGCTAAATTCCGTATCATTTTAAAAAGAGGAGCAGTTGTAACTAAGGGTTTAGATAACTGTCTTTTTTTATATTCTAAAGAACAATTTGAAATTATTGCGAAAAAATTTGCCGGTTTACCGCTCAGTCAATCAAAAGCTCGAGCCTTTGCGCGCCATATGTTAGCCGGAGCGATGGATGTTGAATTTGATAATCAGGGAAGAATTACTTTACCGGAATATCTAAGAAAGTTTTCGGGACTTAAGAAAAAAATTATTGTTGCCGGGCTGTATAATCATTTAGAAATTTGGGACGAAGCGGCTTGGAATAAATATAAGATAGAATCTGAAAAAAATAGTAATGCAATCGCGGAAGAATTAGGTGATTTAGGAATTTAGTATGGAATATAATCATATACCGGTAATGCTTGATGAAGTAATGGAGGCACTAAATCCTGGTTTGGGAGAAAAATTTATTGATTGTACTCTCGGTGGAGCTGGTTATACGCTGGCGATTGCTGAAAAAATTGATAAACAGGGAAAGGTGTTAGGGATAGATCTTGATGAAAATTCTCTTAAAAATGCGAGCGACAGAATTAAAGATAAACAGCTAAAAAACATTATTTTAGCTCAAGGTAATTTTAAAAATTTAAAGGAGATTGTTTCCGAAAATTTTAAGGGAACATTAAAGTTTGATGGTATAGTTTTTGATCTCGGGCTTTCTTCTTTTCAACTTGATGATGAAAATAGAGGCTTTTCTTTTAAAGGCGAGAGACCGCTAGATATGGCTTTCGGGCCTAAATCAGAGAATGATACCGTTAGTATTATTAATCATTATCCTTTATTAGAGTTAACCAGAATTTTTCGAGAATATGGCGAAGAAAGGATGGCTTACCAAATTGCTAAAACTATTGTTGAGGCGCGTCGTTTGAAAAAAATAGAGAAAACTTCTGATTTAGTAAAAATTATTGAAGATAAAATACCAGCTCGTTTTAGAACTAAAATTCATCCAGCAACTAGAGTTTTCCAAGCTTTACGAATGGAAACCAATACTGAACTTAAAAATTTGGAAGAAGCTTTACCGCAAGCAGTTGATTTGTTAAAAGCCGGGGGGAGAATTGTTATTGTTTCTTTCCATAGTGGT
>CAIOGK010000087.1 GCA_903857815.1 Candidatus Falkowiibacteriota bacterium | reverse complement strand
TTACTATTTTTAAATTTTTTCGTATGAATAAAAAAGCGTATTGGCTAATATTTGCTTTAGTGCCGGTCATGTTATTGAGCGGTTGTGGAATCTCTAAAAAAGCCGCCCTTGAATCTGACGCTATAATTACTAACAATGAAGCAGCTCAAAAAGATTTAAGCTCATCGGAAAATAAAACAAATAATCGAAAAGTAGTAACTGAGATTGTTTATCAAGAACCCAAAATTATTATTGATTTACAGGATTTTGCTCAAGAGGCTCAAAAACTAGCTATCGAAAAGATTGGTCCAGATGCAAAATTGAAAAGAATAGAATTCAAATATTTAAGCGATGAAAATTACATTGCCTATATTGCAATTTTTCTAAGTAATGAAAAATTTTCAAATGATGTTCCTAAAAATTTATTTGTTACTTATAACGAAAAATACGAGATAAAAGATAATCCTTATTCATTAGAATTTAGCGGACATGAGAATGAAGCTGATAATAATGGTGAACTAATAGGCATGCAATGTAGTTTAGACAAATCTTGTGAGTCTATGATTGCTTATTCTAAGTTTGATGATATAAAAATAGATGATTTGCAGATTTCTTTAGTTGATTTGGTAAAGAATTATCAGAATATTAAAGAAAGCTCATTCGGAAAGTTTGGGACGATATTCGTATATAATAATATTTTAAAAGGAGTTTATGTTAACTATAGGTTTAAGCCAGCAACGAGAGAAGTTGCCTTGTCTGATGATATAGATGAAGCAAAATGGTTCGGCTATTCTTCAACTTCAACTTCAATAGCCTTAACAATAAATAAACTTGATTCGGACGAAGATGGTTTATTGGACAATGATGAGATAAATATTTACAAAACGGATCCTAAAAAATCTGATACCGATGGAGACGGATACCGCGATGGCGATGAAATTAAAAGTGGTTATAATCCTCTGGGCGCAGGTAAATTAATAGAAAAAAATGTTAATCAGACCGTTTCACCACCGGCGAGTATATCAAAAGAAAAACTTGTCGTAGTACCTGAAACAAAGTCAAGTGCCTCGGCAAACAGCGCTTGCTTAACCGATGAGTGTTACGGAGATTTGGCAATTACAAAAAAAGATAATTCCATTTGTAATAGTATAAAGGATCATGCTCTCCGTGGCCAATGTTTGTTTGGCGTGGCGTATAAAAGTGGAAACATGAATCCCTGTGAAGTGCTCGGTGATAGTTATCCGGAATTAGATACTGAATGCAAAGAACTTAATGACGAAATAAAGCAAGCGCAACAACCTATAAATCGTGATGCGGTTACATTGGCTGACATCAAGCAGCTCCAGGTCGCGCTAGAACTTTATTATAATGATGCTGGTAAATATCCAGAAAATATTATTACTGGTAATCCTATCGCTTTTGGTGGCAATACATACATCGCTAAAGTACCTTCTGCGAAAGAAGGTAAAATGGAAATTTGTTTTACCAATTATCAGTATAAGTATACATATATAAATAATGAAAATTATTCTTTGACATATTGCTTAGATCAAGATACTAATGGCATCTC
>CAIOGK010000086.1 GCA_903857815.1 Candidatus Falkowiibacteriota bacterium | reverse complement strand
TTTATCAATTTAATTTTTAAAGATTATTCTATAATAGGCCGTCCTCTTTTATATTCTCTATCTGATATTTTATTTAACTGAGACTCAAAATACTTCGGCGCTAAACCGAATGAAGGTCGAATAACTTTAATATTATATTTAGTAAATTTATCACCGATTTTGATATCTTGTATAGCATAAATTGACCTCTTAAAAATACGGCTACCTTCTTCGACTGGTGAGATTTTATAACTTACCTTACCTAAAGATAAAAAAGCCCGCCTTGTTTCTTCAACTAACAACTTTAATTCTTGTGGTTCTAAAGAAAAAGCGCTATCAACTCCACCCTCAGCTCGACTAAGACAAAAATGTTTTTCGATTACCTTAGCTCCTAAAGCTACGGCAGCGATAGAAACACCAACACCCATTGTGTGATCAGAAAGGCCAACATTACAATTAAATAGTTTACTCATATCAGGCATAGTCAGCAGATTCGTATCTTCAGGGCTAGCAGGATAAGTACTCGTACATTTTAAAAGAGTCAAATCATTACACCCATTTTCCTTCAATGTTTTTACCGCCTCCTTAATTTCATCTAGCGTTGAAGCCCCAACGGACATAATCACCGGTTTGCCGGTCTTGGCAATATATTTTAATAATGGTAAATGATTAACTTCAAAAGAGGCGACTTTATAAATAGGAGCGCCGAGTTCTTCTAAAAAATCAACGGCCGTTTCGTCAAAAGGAGTTGAGAAACAAATGACCCCCTTCTCTTTGGCTCTATCAAAAATAGCTTTATGCCACTCCCATGGCGTATGAGCCTCTTGATATAAATCATACAAATCACGACCATACCATAAAGATTTTTTATCCGTAATAGTATAAACATCTTTCATGGTTATAGTATCGGCCGTATAAGTTTGTATTTTTAAAGCATCAGCACCTACTTCGGCCGCCGCATCAACAATCGCCAAGGCTTTTTCCAAGGATTGATTATGATTACCGGACATTTCTGCAATAATAAAAACACCGTTACGATTATTTATAAAATCTATTTTTGTTTTTATTTCATTATTCTTCATATAAATATATCTAATGAGAATTTGCTAATATTTTCTATTTTAAATTTAGCTTCAAAGGCATTTTTCACTTTAATTTTTGCATATCGGCCAGAAAAAGTTCGAACTGTCTTTGCGCCGACCTTATTTAAATTAACAAAATCCTTACTAGGATCATCGCCAACATAAACCATATCCGACCACTTACATCCCTCTAACTGCTTAATTTTTTTAAAACAATAAAGAGAGGGTTTATTTGCTTTGACGCCATAAAAACCGGTAATAAACGTCTTAATAAAAAAACTTTTTATGCCCAAAGCGTTAATCTTTGAATATTGAACTAATTTATTGCCATCGGTTACTAAATATAATTTATGATTGGAAAAATTTTTAAGAACATTCCTGACTTTCGGATATAACTTAATATTGGGTTTATGCGACCTATAAACTGAAATGCATTTTTTAATATTTTTTTTCGTCAGCAGAGAGTGTTCGTCTAAAAACATGTCAAAAGTTTTTCCCCGACCATGCAATTCTAAAAGCTCAAGCAACCTAAAATAAATCTTCTTCCGATTTAGCAAAGTAATCCCAGCCAAATAATCGGACACGGCCAAAAAACCGCTCTTCACGAAAGAGGCTTCATCGTACAGCGTGTTGTCTAAATCAAAAATCAGGACCATAAATATACACATCTTTAGGAATTCGAACTTGTTTTATTTGTTTTTTAGATTTAATAAAAGGATAACTCTTCAAATCTTGCCCTATTGATTCTATTAAAAACCAATAAAATGAATATAATCCGGCTTTTACCGAAAGCGTCGAAGCGCCGCCAAAGCGACAATTACACTCAATTACATGCACGTCATTATTTTTATCTACAAGGGCTTGCAAAATCACGTGTCCGAAAAGACCAAGTTTTTTTATTATCAGAAGAAACATTTTTTCAATTTTTTCATTATTAATTGTGGTCGTTATTCTTGATTCGCCATCAACAACTTGGTCTCTCCTACGAAGAACGACCCCGTGCACTAAATTATTTTTATCAATATACGCATCTACACTAATTTCCACGCCCTCAACAAAAGGCTGGAAAATTGGTTCGCTTAGAGTGAGCGCATGTTTTTTTGCCTCAATATAATCAAGCTTAATCCCAATTGATAATGAGCCTGCACCTCTTCTTTCTTTAACAACATACCAATCGCTCCTGCAGGCATCAATATTTTCATACGAAGGAATGGCGGGAATATCTGCCGAAAGGCAATATTTACTGAATTCCAATTTATCCAGACATCTACTGGTTGCTTCTTTGTCGGAAACCATAACGCTGATGTTATTAGACAATAAATAAGCTTTATAATTAGACCAAAAATTTAGCTCACCGTCTCTTGAGGGAATAATATATTTAATATTATTTTTTAAGCACCAGTCTAAAATGATTTCAATATTAGCTTCTTCAGTTTTTGGCATCTCCCAAAAACCATCGGCTATATATGCGGTTGTAACACTATTATTTAAATCACCGGCAAAAACTTTTATATCAGGAGACAACTTAGCGGCAGCTTGCCTGACCACGTTTAACAAGGGAGCCTTATTAGAAGCGCTAGAGACAAGAATATTTCCGAAGTTTATGATTCGTTCATCTTTCTTATTCTTTTCAAATTCAATAATTTCAGGAATCGATTTTTCTATATCATATTCTGGCCGCCAACCAATACATTCGACTAATTTCGACACATCGCACTGAGAAGATTCATACAAGATGTCCGAACTTTCTTCTTTAATTTCAGCTTGAGGAAAATATTTTTTAAGTATCTCTAGCACATCACCTACTCTTTTGGATTTACCCGTTCCTAAATTAATTATACCACTCGCCTCCGGGGCAAGCGCTAAACGAATAAGCCCTTCCGCCGTATCTTTAGAATAAATATAATCAAACCAGCCCTCTTTCTTAAAAACAATGATTTTTTCGTTTACAAGAAGACTTCTCACCCAACGCGAGATTACATCTCTTGAACCGCGGCCATAGCCCCGAAAAATTCTGGCAATAATAATTTTAAACTGACCAGATTTAAATTGTTCAATAAACCTTAATTCAATTTCATGTGCGAGCTTAGCCATACCCGTAAGATTTCTTGGATAAATTTGGTCTTTCTCGGTCAGGTCCACCGGGCGTTCCTGTGGCACCGAAAAATTATAAAGAGTCGGGTCATATATAAGATAGCTTGAAGCAAAAACGGCTTTCTTAAGCGAAGCAATATCCTTCATTATAGTCATTAAATGATTGCTTAAACGGACATTATGCCAGAAATTTTCTTTCCAAAATTCATAAGACTCGGAGGATCTTTCAAAAGTTGCCGCCAGATGAATAAAAATGTCTGGAGCAAAATCCGCAATTTCCTCGGGCTCGATAAAATTCAAATCACCTTGTCTATAGCGTAATTTATTACTCCACTCTAAAGGGCAAGGTTTAATATCGCCAACAAAAATATCTGCCCCCTGATCTAAAAGTTTTGCGATCATCTCGCGTCCGATAACGCCCGCGCCGCCGCTAATAAAAAATTTTTTATTTTTAAGCATATTATTTATCACTAACCATCTCATGTATTAATGAATTAAAATATTCTCCCTCTATTAATGCGTTATTTTTTATTGCCCTCACTAATTTGAAACCTATTTTTTCTAAAATAGAAATATGGGATTTCCGGAAAGAATAAGTTTCGGTAAAAATTTTGTGAAATTTTAAATTTTCAAAGGCAATCATTTTTAGTAATTTTAAGTAATTAGTAAAATCTCTTTTATACAAAGCTTCGTTATTTGAATGTTTATTATCGACCAGAAATGAGACTTCCGCTATTTTTTCTTTCCACGATATATGAACAAAGCCGCCATAGCCAATACACTCATCTTTATATAAATAACTAAACAATATTTGCTTGGGATTTACTTTGGAGAAAGAAGGTTTAACAACTTTATTAAAATACTTTAGCTGACTTCCTGTAGTTAATAATTCCTTTTGGCGTAAAACATCAATTTGCGAATTTCGCCAATCCATTATTTTATAAATATCTTTTTTTCTTATCACAACCAGAGAGTAATCTCCTCCTTGGCATTTTTTAAAATTAAAATACTTATAATTACTCATTTTATTCTATTACTAAGTAAGAAATCAAAGGATTTAGCGGGCTTCTTTTAATTGCATACTTACTCAGACCAACTACTTCCATTAAGGCAATAGTCTCACCCGGAAAATCAGGACAATTCAACTCATCAAAAGCGATAACTGAACCTTTGGTTACTCTTTTTAACAAAAGTTCAAGACAGGTTTTTGTTGGTTTATAAATATCAAAATCAAAATAGGCAAAAGCAACAATTGTTTCGGGATTTTCTTTTAAATACTGCTCGAAAGTCAAGCTGGCGTCGCCTTTTATTAATTCAAACTTTTTCTTATGCGAAATAGGGCTTTCTGACTCATGGTACAATAAGACTTTTTCTAAATAATCTTCATAATTCTTAGCAACTCCGTAGTCGCTAACAGAAACTCTTTGTCCATCCTTTTCATCAATTTGCGGAAAACCATTGAAAGTATCAAAACCAATTATTTTTCTATTATAATTAAAAGGTTCATATATACCTCGAAGATTCGAAAAAAGAGCTAAATTTTGCCCCCATCGGACACCAAATTCAATAATCACGCCATGGACCTCCATAATCTTAAGATAGAGTTCCTGCATAAATAGTATCCTGGATAAATTCATGCGGTTAACAAATAACCCAAAATTCTGAATTATTTCGTCATTAGAGATAGGATTTTCAGTATATAATTTTAAATATTCCGTTCTTCGGTCAAATTCTTTTTGGTCCGCACCAGATATAATTTTCATATTTTTAATAATTATAAATTT
>CAIOGK010000085.1 GCA_903857815.1 Candidatus Falkowiibacteriota bacterium | reverse complement strand
GTTTAGTTGCTTTTTTAGCAAAATTATCTAAATGATATTCTGGATAATAATAAACCCCTTCAATTTGAATTACATCTTGTAATTTATAAGGAAATCCAATAAATTTTTTCCATCTTTTTGGGTCACTAAATCCAACATAAAACAAAGACGACATAAACGGGATATAAGGTCGATAAACTGTCTTTATAAAATTAACTCCCCGGTATTTAAACATAAACTTTTATTTTATTATCTTTACAATCCCCTTATCAGCATCAACTTCAACCAAATCGCCATCATGTAAAACTTTAGTAGCGATTTTAGTCCCAATAATACAGGGGGTTTTGAGCTCTCGAGAAACAATCGCCGCATGACAGGTTACGCCGCCAGTATTAGTAATAATCGCCGCGGCCTTATTCATTGCCGGAACCAAGGAGGGATTAGTAGAAAAGCTCACTAGAATATCGCCTTCTTGAAATTTATTTAAATCACTCAAAGCATTAACTATTTTTACTACCCCCCTAACCTTTCCGGGGTAAGCAGTGTTTCCTTTTAATTCTTGGCGCTCAGATATATTAGTATCAACTGCAAAAAATAATTCCTTATGTTTTAACGCCTGTTTTCCTGTACAAAAAACTTCCTTGCCATTTACTTGTAATACGGCTAAACAATCATAACGTTTATTTAGTTCATCGACCGAGGGTTGCTTTCCCTTTAAAAGCCAGGCCTTAATTTCATCCGGAAAAAGATATTTGATTAAAGTCGCGGTACAATACAAACGACGCGCCGCTTCTTGAAACCATTTTTGCATTGCAAAATTCATTCTATAAATCTGAATTTCTTTACGTAACTCTTTAATATAAGAAAATTCTTTTAAAGCAGAAATTTGTTTTTGCAAATCTTTATCAAGACTCTTCATTAATTTTTCTTGATATTTTTTAAGAGTAATCTTCTCATTCTGTTTATTTAATAGTGCCTGATTAGGATTTTTCTTATGTCTTTTTAATAAATCATAATAATATTCTATTCCTGCCGCTTGACCATCATAATAGAATTGCATCCAACCAAAATTTTTAGCTAACTTATTTAAATCTCTTAAAATTTCTTTAGATAAGCCATTGGTAGCTTTGCTTTTAATAAAAGCCCCCCAAACTTCCGCTTTCTTTTTCCAATTAACTAGACAACTTAAAACTGCTATCTGCTCTTTATATAAATAAGTATCTCCAAGAGGCGTTGTTAATCGACTAAAAATTGATTCTAAATTATTTTTATCTTTTAAACATTTACCTAACGATATTTTTACTCTATCGGATAATTTATCATCACTCATATCCATGTACGGCGGGATACCCGCTAAACGACCGCAATCGACCCAGGTTTTATGGAATTCGTCATACCAAACAAATAATTTTTTATTACTTATCTTCCGCAAATCAGCAGCTAACAATTTATTTACAAAAATATTTATCTTACGAAAAGAAGCTAACTGGTTAGAAACAATTCGACTAACAAATTTATCATCATTATTCATTTGTTTCTCAAAATAAT
Source organism: Candidatus Falkowiibacteriota bacterium (assembly GCA_903857815.1). Taxonomy (GTDB): domain Bacteria; phylum Patescibacteriota; class Patescibacteriia; order Patescibacteriales; family UBA12465; genus UBA12465. The sequence goes on along the minus strand of CAIOGK010000085.1, from coordinate 20,628 downwards.
TTCCACTTCCAGCAAATCTTTCATGAATTGGCCCCCAAGTTACCTTTTCTTTTTCAAAAACATAAAGATTATCAACATAAATTCCTCGCCCAGTTAACTCATAATTAATATCACCAAAAACTTCATTCCAAAAAATCCACGGATGAAGCGGAACATTATAATCTTCAACTAAAATTGTAAATCTTGGTTTCATATTTTATTTAACACGGAAAAAACTAGATTTATATTTTTCTGGATGATGTGACCTAAGTCTTTTTATCTCACAAAAAAAGCGCTCATTAGCAATAAATTGCTCAAGCGCTTCTATGTCAACTTGCTGATCATAACCCAAACAAATAACCTCGGGTCTTAGTTCTTTTACTAACTGCCATCTATCTACTGAATTCCCGAGTATCACTCGTCCTTTTATTCCTAAATCTTTCAAGGCATCTTCTACTTTTTGACGACGTATTTCTTGTCCTTCTTGAGGTAGATGATTTTTTAGTTTTAAAACATTCTCATCACGCGCAACTACGACTACCAGCTCATCTCCAAAAACCCCGGCCTGTGATAAATAAGATAAGTGGCCGGGATGAAGATTATCAAAAGTTCCAAACGCCATAACGCGCATAGGCTTATTATTTTAACCCCATATCTTAAGTTATTTTACTTCTTTTTTCAAGGCAGCAATTTTATCAGTTTTTTCCCAAGCAAATTCATTTCTCCCAAAATGACCATAAGCGGCGGTCTTTTGAAATACTGGTTTCTTAAGCCCTAAGGTCTCAATAATTACTCTTGGTCTAAAGTCAAAAACTTTTTCAATCGCTTTTAAAATATTGGTCTCTGAAAATTTATTAGTTCCAAAAGTATCAATATAAATACCAACTGGCTTAGCAACTCCAATTGCATAAGCAACCTGTAATTCACACTTATCCGCTAATCCAGCAGCAACAATATTTTTAGCAACATAACGAGCCATATAAGCTCCGGAACGGTCTACCTTAGAAGCGTCTTTTCCTGAAAAACAACCACCGCCATGACGAGCGTAGCCGCCATAAGTATCAACAATAATTTTGCGTCCAGTAAGTCCTGTATCAGCTCCTGGACCACCAAAAGTAAAGGCGCCGGTAGAATTAATAAAGACTTTAGTTTTCTTATCAAGCATTTTTCCTAAAACTGGGGTGATGACTTGTTTTAAAATATCGGCTCTTACCTTAGCTAATTTTATTTTTGCACTATGACAAGCAGCAATAACTACGGTTTCTACGCGGACTGCTTTCCCATCATGATATTCAACTGTAACTTGAGATTTCCCATCTGGTTTTAAATAAGGCAAAATTTTCTTATGTCTTACTTCTGCTAATCTAGCCGCTAATTTATGAGCGAGCACAATCGGCAAAGGCATTAATTCTTTAGTTTCATTACAAGCGTAACCATACATTAATCCTTGGTCACCGGCTCCCTGTTCTTTATGTTCGCCTTTTCCCTCATCAACACCCTGAGCAATTTCTTGGCTTTGTTCATGTAAAGCAGAAACAATCCCAACACTATCACAATCAAAGCCCGATTCAGCATCGCTATAACCAATATCTTTTAAAGTGCGACGAACAATTTCGTCAACTTTAACGTATTCTTTGGTCCTCACTTCACCGCCAACGACCACTAAACCGTTGGTAACAAAACACTCTACGGCTGCATGACTTTCTGAGTCATGACGTAACATTTCATCTAAAATACTATCACTTATTCGATCACAAACTTTATCAGGATGTCCTTCTGTTACCGATTCAGAAGTAATTAATTTAATATTCATATTTTTTATTTTATTTTTCAAATTTAAATTATCAATTTTAAGTTCCTAAGTTCCAACTAGATAAATAAGCGGCCTGTTCTTTACTTAATTTATCAATTGTTATTCCTAGTTATTTTAATTTTAAACCAGCAACTCTTTTTTCAATTTCTTCAGAAACATTATGAACTTTAATATCTAATCTTTTTTTACTACTTACTACGCTTTCAGCAGCTAAAGCTTGCGTTGCAAAACTCATATCCATTACGCTCGCTGGATGACCTTCAGCGGCCGCTAAATTTACTAATCTTCCTTCAGCTAATAAATAAATGCGTTTCTTTCCAATAATATATTCATCAACTTGATTTCTAACTTGATAATTTACCTTGGTCGCTAATTTCTTTAGAGCTGGGATATCAATTTCAACATCAAAATGACCAGAATTACAAATTACTGAACCGCTCTTCATGTTTTTAAAATGATTGAAAACTATAACATGCATATCGCCAGTAATCGTACAGAAGATATCTCCAATTTTAGAAGCTTCGTCCATAGTCATAACTTGAAAACCATCCATCGCTGCTTCTAAGGCTTTAATTTCATCAACCTCAGTTACAATAACCTTTGCGCCCATTCCTCTTGCTCGCATTGCAAATCCTTTTCCACACCAACCATATCCAGCAACAACTACATTCTTTCCAGCAATAAGGGCATCAGTCGCTCGAATAATCCCATCTAAAGTAGACTGGCCAGTTCCATAGCGATTATCAAATAAGTTCTTAGTCTTAGCATCATTAACGGCAATCACCGGTAGCTTTAATTTACCGTGAGCATCAAGGGCGCGAAGACGAATAACGCCAGTTGTCGTTTCCTCCATACTACCTAAAATATTTTTAGCATCAGCCGCATATTTATTATGAAGAAGTGAAATTAAATCTGCGCCATCATCCATTGTAATTTGTGGCTTCTCTTTTAAAGCTTGATTTAAATGTTCATAATATGTTTTATTATCTTCACCGCGGACTGCCATTACTTTTATCCCGTGATTTTTTACCAAAGTCGCGGCAATATCATCTTGAGTTGATAAAGGATTAGAGGCAACTAAAGTTATATCCGCACCACCCGCTTTAAGAGTTAACATTAAATTAGCCGTCTCAGCGGTTACGTGCATACAAGCAGAAATTCTCTTTCCCTTAAAAGGCTTAGTACGAGAAAATTCAGCTTTAATAATATTTAATACCGGCATATCTAATCCGGCCCATTTTAGGCGTTTTTCTCCAGCAGCTGCCAGTCTTATGTCTTTGATGTGGCTAGTCATAAATTTATCTTTTCTTTATAATTTTTATAATATCTTTTTTGTAAATCTTTAATAGTAAAGTTATGAGTTTGGGTCCCATATTTTTCAACCGTATAAACCGCAACTGTTCCCGCTAAACTTCCACAAGCTCTTAGATTATAACCTTTTATTAGCCCCTTAATCAAGCCCGCCCGATAGGCATCTCCGGCTCCGGTAGGGTCGGAAGAATTAGCCGGTTTAGCCGGCTTAACAACTATCTTATGCCCCCCTTGGTAAATCTCGGACCCTTTACTTCCTTTCGTAATAATTAAAATTTCTACTCGCTCACTTAAATCTTTAATTCCTAAACCTAAAGACTCAGAAATAAAATTCATTTCATAGTCATTCCCTATTAAAGCTTTTGCTCCCATAATCGCCTTGGTTAATTCAGTCGCTGAAAAGGCCTGGACAACTTGTCCGGGGTCAAAAATAAAAGGAATATTATATTTGCGATAAACTTCAGCATACTGCAACATCATTTTCGGATTATCGGGGGCAATAATTGCTAAGGCAATACTATATTTACGACGGGCAGCTTCAACTGCTTGGGTCGCATAATTTACAGCCGGCGAACAAGGATAAAAAGCAGAAATTTGATTATCATTTTTATCGGTAATAATGTGAGCGGCCGCTGTTGGATATTTTTTAATTTCTTTTATAAACTCGAGATTGAGTTTATTTTTTAACATCCAATCATGATATGAAGAAAAATCAAAACCAACCGTCCCGAAGACGATTGGCCTTTCTTTTAAAAGAGAAAGATTATAAGCGATGTTTCCGGCGGTACCGCCAAAACTAGTTTTAAGATTATCAACAACGAGACTAAGATTTAATTGATGAACCTGGTTGGGCTTTCCGGCAACAATATTATCGGAAAAAATACCGGGAAAATCCATAATCTTATCAAAGGCGATGGAACCGGAAACCGCTATTTGCGGGATTTTATCTTTTAGCATCTTTTCTGGCCTCCGCTTTTTGAAGGCGTAATATTTCCTGACTTATTGCTTTATATTCTAAACTTGAGGGGGAATAACTATTTAATATCTCCTCCATCTCAACTGTACGAGGGGTAATTGGTTTTTGCGCTACTGGCTGAATAAGCTTTTCTACAATAGGGGCTTGCGTCATATTCCCCGGAGATGAAGAACTGGGATTTAAAATATCATTAATTTCATCCGGCTCTTTTCCCTGGATATCAATTGGCCTAACTTCTTCGACTTCGCCACGATGGAAAATAATTGGCCTACCATCTATATTCATAAGAACCGAGTTCTCATAACCTTCCTTTTCTTTAGAAGATAGTCCTAATTTTTCATAAATATCTAACAAATCCCTAACTTTATTTTTATCGACATTTGATAAATTCTTAATACTTTGACTGTTTGATAAATACTCCGCTTTCTTTAACTTATCAAATTTATCAAGTCCTAGATTAATAACAAAATCCTTAATCCATTCTGCAACTTTTTTAGGGTTTCCCGGTTGGCTAGAACTAGTTAAGCTATTAGAACATTGCTCTAAGGCGGTTTTTAATTTCTTTTTAAATTCATCTCTTGCATTTATATCATTCATCGCAATTAACTCAGTTTCTATTTTTTCCCACAAATTATAATCGGTAATTTCAAAAGCTAAAGAAGCGCTATTCCTAAATAATTCCGGATATTCATCAATATCAAAAAAATTCAAAGCTAAAAACTTTAATTTTATTAAATAATTTTGATATAGATTATAGCTTTTAATATCAGCTTCCTTTACGCCAGAACTTTCAACCCATTCTTTAACTAAATTATAAGACTCGAAAGCTTCTTCAAAAGTTCTATTAACAACTACATAATCTATTTCTTGCTGCAATAAACTAAAATCTAATTTTTCCATAAACTTATAATTATTTTACAACGCTCTGAATCGCCTTAAGAGGATTAGATACATCAGAATTTTTTGCCTTAGAAGCAATCTCCTCAATAACTGCAGCGGTTAAACTAGCGCCATTCTTTCTAAGAACTTCGAGATTTTTGGCGTTAGCAGCAATAAACATGATACTATTAACGTTACCGGTTTTTTTCATATCTTCGGCGTATTGAGCATCTTTAGAGGCAAATAATTTAATGGTTGATCTACTAAGCTCCCAGTTTTGAGCATTATGCGGTTTCCCGCTCTGATAAGAGCCATTAGCTAGACGGTTACCATCTCGGACATAGGCCTGAACTTGAATTTTAGCTTTTTCAGAAAAAATTGCCGCCTCTTGATCATCTACACTAGTCTTTTGCCATTGTCCAGCCTGATCCATATACATAGAGCCAAAAGCTTCGTAATGCTTAACTGACTTACAAATTTCACCGACATCAGCCACTGTGCCGCGAGCATCCTGTTGAGACATGCCTCCCTCTTCCTCTAACTTTTTAGCCATTCCGATCATGCCCTCATATCCAGTTCCGAGCCCTAAGTCTCTGTGCAAATCATTATAATTACCCTGTTTAGCTAATTTTTTATAGGTTGCCATCATTAAACCCTTATCTTTAGCTTCCATCGCTTCATGAAAAATACTAACTAACTGATCAGAATTATTAATATTAGAAAGTTTTTTAGAAGCCTCTCCTTCAATTTTAGCATTAACAGAAGCCTTGGAGGTTTGTATTTCAGATAATTTATTTTTCTGTAATACTACGGTTAATTTTTTAATATCTTCATCAATACTTTCCGTCTGTTTTACCTTTTGGCTAATTAAATCTGCATTTTCAGCTTTTTGTTTTGCCCGACCTGCCTCATTCTTAACGATAACCGATTTCTTAATATCAGACTGTAATTCTTCTTTTCTCTCCTTACTCTTACTGTGCTCAGCATTAATTTTATCTAAATCAGTAGTTTTTTGAGCAAACTCCGTCGCCTCACCTGCAGTAAGAGTATTTGATTTACTCTTAGATTCAAGGTATTTATAACGCCTATCGCTAGTAATATCGTCTTTTTCTTTCGATAATCTAGACATATTCTGATCTAGGCCAATAACCTCTTGAGTCATCTGTCTTCTCTCTGTATTAGTAATAATTTTTTGAGATTCAATATTTGATATTTCATCTTTAACTGTACGTTTTTCATCTTCTTTGGCTTTTATTTCTTTAGTTGTGTTATCTCTAACATGTGGAGAACCTCTAAAAAATTTACCATCAGCAATATTCTGCCAAGCAACATCACCGGTCGAAAATAAGGCTGCTTTTCGCCCCATCCAAGTTTTCCCTTCTTCGGCCCCCTTTAAAGCGCTATCATAAACCCTAGTCTTTCTTAACGCACGATTATCTTCAACTTGTTGTCTATAGCGTTTATAACCAGCAGCGACGTTTAAATCAACGCCAACCCTTTCACTAACCCAATCACGCCCATCGCCAAGATTCTTACCGGCCCAACTAACACCTTTTGCACCAATAGCCGCCGCACCGCCCAAAGCAAGAGCATTCCCCTTACTAGAAATCTTTCCAGCTACTCCAGCGGCTGCCCCACCAATTTCTTGAGCAATTTTCATTCCACCTAAAAGCATCGCGATTGCAACAATAAATTTAATCATTAAATCAGAAGTCCCATATTTACAGATGCCATCAGGATTAGCTTGGCAAGTAATATCATTTTCTCCTTTAAAAGTACCGACAACATCATTAGTAGTATTATTAAAGCTAACTAGAGATGCAAATGAAAGCCAAATAAAAAAAGCTAAAACTGGACCAACTATTAAATTCTTAGTAAACTCGCTCCACCATTGTGATGAGTATTTCGCCCCACCCGGAAAAGCTGCTAACAAGTAAGCAAACGGTGATAAAACAACATACACCCAAATCATAACGATACGCATTACCAACATTCCAACCATGGCAGCTACGGTAGTTAAGGTAATAATAATATATATAACAGACAAAACATAAGCTGAGGCGACCGTCCATTCACCAACATTTTCTATACCGTCTAAACTCTGCCACCCAGTAATGCCCAACATATCAACCAAACTGCCGGCAGCGACATCTTTAAAGGCATTAACAAAGGTGAGCATCACTACCTGAGATAAGTCTATTAATAAACCACAAATAGTTTTGGAGAAATTAATTAAAATGGCCATCAAAATAAGTTTTGGTAGCCATTTTTTATAACTATAATTTTCTATTCTCAAAATAGTAGCGAAAGCAATAATAAGCAAAATAATAACAAAAAACATATTAGCAACATCTCTTGCAATAACCCAACCGTTTACAATTGCTGCTGATTTAATGAAACTATTATACTGAGCAACTTGAATCAAAACTCCCATCAAAGCATTCAAAATCCAACCTAAAACCGTCGCAATTCCTTGTGCTAATCCTCCCACTACCGTCGCTACCCATCCAGCCGCAACTGGCTTGGGAACAAAAAAGACTAGTGTGCACAAAGCAAAAACTATTAACAAGGCTGTTGATTTTTTACTTAACTTGATTTTCATTTTAATTTTCATATTTAATTATTCCCTTGAATTTCAAAACTAAATACTTGATACACCGCCACTATTCCATATCCAACCAATAATAGAACTTAAAAAATCAAGAGGATTCTCAACTACTTTAAGTATGCCAGCAATAATAGCGATAATAGCAATAATTAGAATCAACAAAATTAAATCCAATACAACCAGAACCATACTTTCGCCTATATTTGCACACTGGGAACCATTTTTAATTGTTATTCGGCCAGATTTTCCTTGTGAAATAGCATTAATCGATTTAGCTCCCCCAGATATTCCTCCTGTTAGCCACTCATCACCCAAGCGGCAAAAAAACTTCTTACCGATTACTAAGCTCAGAAAAACATGAATATTTATCCAAATTAAGGTTAGTCCCCAACTTGGTATTAAATTTATCCAAGCATCTTGCAATAATTTGCTGGTTCCTTTTTGCATCGGTACGGCTGCGGCAGCAGCAGGCCCACTTTCACCTTCTTGCTCCTTCTTAACCTCTTCTCTCTTTTTAGCAATCACTGCTTCTCTTAAAGTTTGTGGTTCATTCTGAGAATCGGTTTGAATATCAGAACCCTGTCTTTTAGCCTCATTTAAAGAGCCCGCTTTATCGCTACTAGAACCTGAATTTATTAAACGACTATCAAACTGCTCATCAAAACCAACACTAGAACCAGATTTATTCTTATTTTGAGCCATATTCTAATTTAAGTACTTAATAAGAATCTGTTTTATCCCAATTATCCCAAATCTTAATTTTAACACTGAGAGGATTGTATACTCCATTATAATAATGATAAATAACATGAGGATTATTGACGTCAGGACGATGATCCTGGCCAGTAATGGCTTGGCGGCTGCTGGTAGCAGTTGGAGTTCCATCTCCCCAATCAATATAAATCATCCTTAGTGGTTGCTGTTCTGGATTAACTTTCGTGTTAAATTCTAAACTATAAACACCACTCTTCGTAACTTTCATAAACGTATCAATTCCGTTAAACTTTAACTTAACACTGCCAGCAACAATTTCTGGATCGTCGGCTTCAGGAATATTATCGATGTCCCAATTAATATTATCGGGAATATATCCACCACTAGAATATTTAAACGAACCATAGGACTGCAAAAATATATTTTTTAAGATATTCACTGGAGCTAGAGTATTGCTTGAATCCCATAATGGGCGGCAAACACCGAACCCGCCATCAGAACAAGTCTTTTTATTAATATAATCCGTATCATTATTACCGGTTGAATATGTAACAACCCCATAAGGATCAACATTATAACTATTTGGGATAAAGACACACATAACATTTGGGTTATCGCTGCAATAACCAATATTCATACAAGAATTTCCCGTACAACCGTAGGGGCGACCGCCAAAAATCTTTTGTTTATCTTTCAAATAGTATTGGTTCTGTAAATATAGAGGGCCACTATTTAAAATATCGTAATTTTCAGGGAAAGTAGCCGCCCCAAACGGTACGCCATTTCTTTGACGACCATAAAATTTTAAACCAATAATATCGGGATTAGCCTTAAAATAAGGCGGAGTATCAAAGGCTTCTGAAAGAACTGCCTTACTACCAGTTCTTACTACCCAAGCTTTATTGACCCCGCTACCAGAAACTACTTGAGCAAAATTATTACAAGTAAAATTAAAAACTTTATCTCTATCACCGGAATTAGCAGATAAATACTGTAAGCCCTGTTCATCGACGGCAGGATAATTATTATCAAAAATTCTAATTGGCGGTTCAGCATTTCCGGCTTCATGAATTGGTTCGCATAAACCAACGCCAGTATCTTCACACAATTCAACCGGCATATCAATAAACTTTCCATTATAAACAACCCAGGCTTCACTATAAAAACTAATTGCTGAACACCCATTACCCGCAGCTAATCCAAGAGCATGAGGTAAAAGTGAAGCATTAGTTTTTGCTCCAACACCAAATAAAAAATGCTGATTACCAGTTTCTTTCGGGACACAATAAAGAAATTCGTTATTCCAACTTTGTTTATCATTAACAACTATGCCAACATAGTTTTGACTATCACCACAATACCGTCCACCATCAACCTGAAAACATTTATCACTATTAGCGCTCACTATTCCCTGGAACCCCTCATTATAAGTACAATTAGGATCGTAAATAGGTGAACTAGTTGCATTACTACAAAGAATTTGATCACAATTATTGTTATTAAGATCACTACAATCTATAGTCCCAACATAACTGCCAGCATGTTTATCCTCATAGGAACGAACCATCTTCGTAACAATTTTTTTAGCAAATTTGATATTAGATTTGATATTAGTACAATAACTAAGCCCAGTTGGGCCATTATAGCCCAAGCTTTGACTGCCCAAAACAGAAGAGCTCACTCTATCAGCTGGATACCAAGTAGTACAAACATCGGTGTTAGTTTTATCGTGCTCTAAACAATATCCCTCAAGGCCATCCTTAATAACATTCTTACTTTGATTTTTACAACTTAAACTACTATTAGTCGGATAAAGACGACATTCTCTAGCAACGTATTGGTTGTCTCCGGTTTGCAGAACTGGCTCAATATTAATATCATCAAAATAAGCCTCTCCCTCAGCTGAGACACCAACACTAGAGCCAGATTGTAAATAAATTCTTATTCTAGTTTCACCAGCACTCGTAGTAAATTTATGAATCTTTCGAGACCAACCATTAGGGCTAACTGCCGTAAAAGACTTATTTGTTCCTCCTGAAACAGCAATCACAATCGTCGCCGCATTACCAGAATTTTTAGTATTCAATAAATAATTTATATAATACTCTTGATTAGGCGAGAGGTTAATCCAGTTGCCAGCTGGCTGAGGGGAAACGCTGAAAGCTGCTGGCACTTTTACATAACTTTTACCAGAAGCTGGATAACTAGGGCCATTAGCTTTCGGCTCACGCACAACTAATTCTTTAATAATATTATTAAAGCTGCAATCTCCGCCACCAGCAATTCGAATGCAAGATAACGAAGGAATAAATTCTTCAAAATCGTAATGAGCCTCACTATTTAATCCAACCTCTTTCATATTGCTAATATTATAGCGATTAAGGAAAGAGTACCCAGTTGCATTTGCTGGCTTCAGAGAACCAGGAGTAGTAATAAAATTATTACATTCTAATTTATCATTTAAGCTATTACATTGTTTTAAGGCATAACAAATTTCTGCTCCCGTTTCTGGATCTTTAGCATAGGTAGCACAATCAAGCCAACCCGAGCAAACTCTGTTTGGTCTAACTTTAATTAATTGATTAGCAACACAAGATCCTGATTGGTTAGGATTACATTTAACTGCGGGGGATTTTTTTACACCGACATAGGGATCAAAAAATCCAGTTAAGTTTGTATACCCGCTAGCTCCTGCGATAATTCTTTCATTAAATAACACACAACCATTATCAAAATCTACCGTACCACTACAACTGCTCTTATCTATCGTTGATTTTAATTGATAACCAACTGCCAATTCTCTAACTTCCAAAACGGCCGCCGCGGGTTTAGTAGCTGAAGTATTATTTAATGAATTAAAAATTGAATTTTTAATAGTATCACCAACACTAATACTTTTAGTTGAAGTTCCTAAAGTATTATTAATCAATAATGGCTTAACATCATTATTAAAAGTAATATTTATTGCGCTGCTAGAGGTAGATGACAAAACATATAGAGTATTTGGTTTGATTGCAATCGTGGTTGTCCCTAAAATAACTAAATCTGGATTAAACTGACTAACAGGGTCTATATATTCACTACAGCCAGATAATTTAGCCTCGCATAAACCGACTTCTTTAGTTGGAACCGGAACTTGATTTCCAGTACCACCGTTACCGATAGTCTTAAAATAAGAATATTCACAAGCTACCTCACCGGTTTCCGTTGTTTTATACCATCCTCTTTGCGATGGTTTATATGTACAAACATTAGCACCTGGATCACGGAAATAGCTTAAGCCGCCGTCTTCAACATTTTTCCAAGCTTCGCAGCCAACACTAGATGAATTACAGATAGTAGTATTATAATTATTTGGATTATTCTTTTTGAAAACATCTGACCAGAAAGTCTTTCCATTTGTAACCTTAGCTTGACCAAGCATGCTACAACCCAAATCAGCCTGATTACAAGAGTTAGCTTTATTGAAAACCATGTAAATAGCGCTATCAGAATCTACCTTAACACAGTCTGGCTCATCAATGTCACATACTTTATTTTTGTTAGTATCGTTCCAAAAACCTTTACCATAAAAATCATAATTTTTGGTACTAATTACTTGTTCGCAACCAATAGAAGACTTATCGCAAATACTAGAAAAAGTGCGCAAATTATGACTTGTTCCCGTCTTGTCAGAATAAGCGGCGCAGCCAAGATTATAATCTGCACCTTGATAGATATCAAGGTTATCATAATAACAAACAGATGGAACCTTGCTAGAAGATTTAATTAAATAAAATCTATCAGTAATTTCCGTGATAATAAAATTATCAATATAGAAATCGCTATTAGCAGATAAAGCTAAAATTTCATTATTAGAAACGTCGTGATCAAGATTTTCTAAATTAGCCGAATATACTTGCCAAGCGCCGCCACCTGTAACTTTCACGGCATTCCCTGTGTTAAATTCTGATTTTTGTTTCGTTTCTGGATTATATAAATAAATCTTAATATCCGCCCCAGGCAAGGAACTAGCCAAAAATTTAACACTATAGGCTTGTCCTTTTTTAACTGTGGTAGAAACTTTTAACTGAGCCGCTAAAGTATCACCAGCCATTATTTGTTTAATAAGCGGAGTGCTTTGAGATAAAATATGACGACTAGTTCCTATTTCTGAACAAGCACTAGCACTATTATTATAATAAAGAGAATGCCCGCCATTATTACTGGCGACTGTTTCAATTTTAATCCCATTATCACAATTAGAGGTCCAGGCACCATTTTGAGTTTCAAAATCATAAGAAGCGGCTAGACGAACCTTATTCCCCTCATTCCCATTATATTCGCGACAGCCCATTTCATTAATACTACAGGTTTTTCCTTCTCCAGGTATACCTTGATAAACGCAAGCCTTATGGGTGTTATTCCAGACTCCTCCATTAATACATGATACACAAGCGCCTGCGCTTGCATCCCAAGATTTATCTAAGCCAGAACACTGAGCTTGAGTTAAGCGTCGATTATAATTTTTTTCAGTAATACGATAAGCACGACAAGATTCGGAACAGGTAATTAAATTAGAGCTGAGATGATAGTAAATTTTTCCGTCTGAAGTATATAATTGTTTGCAATCAGAATTATACAATGGACTACTAATTGGAGCATTGAAAATAATTTCATTACATAAATCTTGGTCGTCTTTTATATATGAAGGCGTATTATCAGCTTCTTTTTGTAAACTATACAAACGTAATTGATAGCCTGTCCCCGTCCCTTCCCAAGAATAAAAACTTCCACAAGATGCCTGACTTGGTTTAACACAATGTTTTAAAGCAGAATAATATTCTCGATTTTCTCCTCCAGCCTGTAAAGTATCAAGGTTAGTAAATTCATTACAACCAACCGACTCTGCACTACAGCTTCGAGCTGTTTCCGGGATAATATTATCAGCTTGAGCGGAATTAAAATAAGTTTCACGAGCAACATATACATCGTAGCCAATACATTCAGCCGGGCAATAATCCATACTTCCTAATTTTGCCGGCACAGAAAAATTACTCTTAGCCGAGGTATACAAATCACAGCCAACTTCAGATTGATTGCATCTTCTTGAATACTTATAGCATTTTTCTGGGGCATTAACCTTCAAGGTATAATTTAAATTTCCCTGAGTATCACTATCGTAACAAGCACTTTCTAAATATTGAGGTAATAATTTTTGATAAACTTTAGATGCGCCATAAGAACTATAACCGGTATCATAATTACTCATTTCAAATTTAATATTCTGAACATACACAATAGTTTGGCCAGCGGCACCACTAGAAGTAATAGCGAAACCTGGCTGACTAAAGTCATCGCCGGCTTTTCTTGTTAAACTTACATGTTTCCAAACGCCTAAAGTATTACTTTCATAAATCGGCGTGTTCGCGCCACTACCAATAGATAAAACTACTTTACTGCCAGCTGCTAAATAAATATCCGCACTTAGAGTATATGCTTGGCCATAAACTAATTCTAAATTATTAGGCAATAGAGACTTATTATAATCAGAAACTATTGCTACATTTCCTGGTGCAAATAATTGAATTTTTAATGCCCTGCCATTGCTAACAATTGAATCAAGAGATTTGTCAACAATGGTTGATTTTACTGGCGCCGAAGCGATAATTGGCCAGTCATTTAAGGAATTACTTGTTGAAGAAGCCCCAACAGCATCATTAACAAAATCAGAATTCATTACTAAGTTAGCTCCCCAAACCGGCTTAACTCTAATAAACTCTGAACAACCCTCATCTTTTGCAGAGCAGTTACTAGCGTTTTCATTTAGGTAAACAACATTTGCTTCATTCCAAATAGCAGTTCCCTTTAAAACATCATAATTCCCAACATAAGAATAACGCTTACAACCAGCATTATCCTTACCGCAAATTCCATAATCCAGAGTATTTTCTAAATAGGATACGGCTTTATCGGAGTCAGAACGAATAAACGACTGACAAGTGTTATATATAGGCTCACAAGATTCGCCACTAAAACTCCAAGTTCTCTTCTCCTCATTACAATAACCATAAGCCTCACAACCGCCGTCTTTTCCCTCTTGAATACATGTTTGATTATCAGCGCAATAATTATCTGCTCTTAAAATACTAACTTCAGCCGGCGTATAAGGAGTATCGCCGATTGCTGGTTGTGAAGGAATAATACTAGTATTTGTAATTTGGGCGCTAAAACCTTCTTTTTTACAATAATTAACTGGCGCTTTTAAAACCCAATTTGGATCAATTAAACCGGTACACCATCCCTGATCATAAACATCAAAATCGGCACTAAATTTATTATTATCATCGTAAGGATCAAAGCAAGAAACTAAATCAGACAAAGTTGCTTTTTTAGCGACCCCTTTATTATCGTCAGCCAGTTTTTGAAAAATATTCATTTTTTCAAAAACTAATTCCCAACTTGCCGGAACAATTCTATAAGCACGAAGAATTGAAATATTTCTATAAGAATAACTATTTTCGTAAGCTCCAACTTGATTATCTAAAGTAAATCGCCAATTACCATGCAATGAGCCATCTTTAATTGCTTCAGCAACAGTTTTTTGTTCAGATATCCCTTGCATGAAGTTGCTATCAATAACACAATTTGTTGGTCCAGGATTATTTTTATCAGGGCAAACGGCTAATTCCGATAAAATATCATAAACAGAACCTACTCCGTAATTTGGTTGAATTAATTTTACAGTTACTCCCTCTAAACTAACTTTACCGTCGCCATAAGTTGGATCTTGCTCGGTTCCGCTAGAGACATCTACACTTTTAGCATCTTTTTTGCCAATACTTTGAACTAATTTATTAAATGCAGTAATTGATAATTGACTTAAAAATAAATTTCCAGCATCAACAAAAGCATCCCCGGTATATTTACCAAAATTACTTGAATATTGACTATAAGTATCTTCCATCTGTAATTGTGCCTGATTAGGCAAAGAAATCGGGTCGCCACTAATTTTAATCGGATCCAACCAACCGCCCTTACCAACTAATTTTTTTGAGGCAACCTCTTCGCCTTCAATTTTTTTATCCATCATGTCAGTACTAGCAGTCCACCAAATACCTAGCTCACTAGAATTAGGATCAAAGACATCCGCCATTTTATTTAAAAACTGCGGATCTTTAAAGTCTTCATATTTTTTAGCAGCATCACCCCAATTATCAATCATTTTTGTTGCCGTACAAGCTGGTCCTTGAGGTTGATTATATTGTGATAAGCCTAAACCAATTTTAACTTTTGCCTCTAAAGAAGTTGGCTGACAAAAATTAAAAGTTAAACCACTAGGAGCGCCACTTTCTACTTTTACAATACAGGCTTGCCAAGCTTTACCGCAATTACTATAACAAGGTTCCGGCTGGTTTGGGTCACAATGTCCAGTGCAAGTAGTAAGCTCTCTATCGCACTGTGCTGGAGAACTGCCACTAGACATATTGGCCGCAAAATTTTCTAAAAAGGTTCCAGCGGCCTCATCTCCTACTTTTGCTAAATAAGTCCCCCAATCCTCAGTAATAAATAATGGCTTTTGACCTTCACCTCCGGAACCAACCCAATTAGCAGAATCGTACGCAATTTTATTAAGTGCTGTTCTGAGTGTTTGCTGAAAAGCTAATGAACCGCCCTTTTGCCAAAGTTTTTTAGCAACGTCAGTTATTTTATCCCAGGCAAGCTTAAAAGGGTCAGAAACAACCATCTGCGCTTTGGCCGGTTTCAAAGGGGCAAGCAAGGCCGAAGAAATTAAAATAAAAAACAGCAAAAAAATTGCAATTCTTTTGCCTAAAGTCTGACGCTTCTTCTTTTGGGGGAAAGAAGGCTCCATGTTATTATTCATTTTGTTTATTTAAAACTTCCTGATAGCTTTTAAGAAGATCTTCATCACTTATCTGATTTAACATTTCTTGATCTGCACCACCTTCTATAAGTAATTTTCTTAAAGTTGCGGCATCGACTTGTCCAGCTAAAACATTTTTTAATTCCGTCTCATTGGTTCCGCTAGCAATGTTTATCTCCCCCATATTAAGCGTAGGGTCATCGATACTAAGAGTGCTTGTCGCTTCAGTTGCAGCTATTAATAATGGTTCGGCCTGACAGTTCTTGCCAGTAGGACAACCCGGGTCAGTACCATTTTTAATTTCTTCACCGTCGGAAATACCATCACTATCAGTATCATCTAAATAAGGAGATGTTTTATAAACATTTAACTCATCATAATCAGATAAACTATCCTTGTCAGTATCTAAATCTAATAAATTCGCCATCGTTTGTGGGGTCGAGGTTGAAATTCCATTGAATCGAAGAGGATTAATAATTCTAGCCCTAAATTGCAAAACTCCAAAAAATATAATTGCTACACCAATTACAGACAAAGAAACTACCGCAATTTTTTGCGGCTGAGGCATGTTTTTAAAACCATATTCAGAAGCATTATTATCAGAATTGTTATCCAACGGCATAAATGAAATCAAATCGTTTTTATAACGATAAAGTTGATTTTATTATACCATAAACGCGTTTAACTCCGCAAATAATTTATGCCAATTATCAAGGCTTAAATCTTCAGCTCTAATTTTTAAATCTAAGTTCATTTTTTGTAGGGCCGCAACAACAATTTTTTGATCAATTTGAAGCCCCCCGGCTAAATTATTCTTTAACATTTTACGTTTTGCACTAAAACCAGACTTTACCATGCGAAAAAACTTTTTATCTTTTTCAAGATTATATATTCCCGGTCTTACTTGAATTTTAATAATCGCACTATCGACTTTAGGCTCAGGCCAAAAATTTCCCGCGGCTACTTTTTTTACAATCGATACATCGGCATAATATTGAATAGAAACTGCCAACATACTCATTTCAGACGGCTCAGCAATAATCCTTTCAGCGACTTCTTTCTGCAACATCAAAACTAGAAGTTCCGGCTTCTGCTTTCCGGTTAACGCTGTCCGCAAAAAAATAGAAGTAATATTATAAGGCAAATTAGCAACGATTTTGTATTTACCAATAAATTCAGCGCCAATGTTAAATTTTAAAACATCTTCATTAACTATTTTAACTTTTTTTTCATCCCGAGATTCAAAGCCAATTTTTAAATAAGCAGCCAATTGATCATCAAGCTCAACCGCTACGACTTTTTTTGCTTCTTGGGCTAAGCGAACAGTTAAAAATCCTAAACCAGGACCCACTTCTAAAACTTCATCGGTAGAATTAATTTCCGCCGCTTTTACAATATCATTATAAATACGCTCATTAATTAAAAAATTCTGGCCCTTAGAGCGGCTGGGTTTAATATCAAACATTTTACAGATTTCTCTGGTTTTAAAAACTAAATCTTCCATTATAATTTTATTTAATAACTATGTTTAATAATTTACCGGGAACAAATATTCTATTCACAATTTCTTTATTTTCTAACCATTTTTTTACATTTTCATGTTTAATTGCTATTTCAAAAGCATTCTCAGCAGAAATATCAGTCTCTATCTCCAAAGAAGCGCGCAATTTACCATTTATCTGAATGATTAAATTAATCGTTTCATCCTTAATTAGGGCTTCTTCATATTTTGGCCAAGTACTTAAAAAAATACTTTCTGAATTACCTAATTTCTCCCAAATTTCTTCAGTTAAATGAGGCGCGAAAGGAGACAAAATTTTAATAAACTTCAAAAAATCATCTTTAGAAATTGGCAAAGCCGATTCTTTAATTCGATAATCGCCAATCTCATTAGCTAAAATCATCATTGCCGAAACGGCCGTATTTAAACGAAAAGCTTCAATATCTTCGGTAACTTTTTTAATTGTTTTATGAAGCAATGAAGTAATTTTTTTATTATCTTGATAAATTTGAGTTTCAGAAAATAATAAAACTTTTTCTAAAAACTTACGCGCGCCAATAACACCATTGGCATTCCAACTGCATGCCTGTTCAAATGGGCCCATAAACATTTCATAAACACGCATGGCGTCTGCCCCAGATTTACTAACTACATCATCTGGATTAATTACATTGCCCCAACGCTTACTCATTTTTCGGCCATCTTCACCCATAATTAATCCGACGTTCTTTAATTTTGTGAATGGTTCATCATAACTTACAGCGCCAATATCATATAAAAATTTATGCCAAAAACGAGCATAGATAAGATGTCTGGTAGCATGTTCGGCTCCACCAACATAAAAATCAACTGGGGACCAATATTTTTCTTTCTCTGCATCTACTAAAGCTTTATCATTTTTAGGGTCAATATATCTTAAATAATACCAGCATGAACCTGCCCATTGAGGCATAGTGTTTGTTTCTCGCTTAGACGCTCCTCCACATTTTGGGCAAACAGTATTTACCCATTCATTAATCGTCGCTAATGGCGACTCCCCGGTTCCGGTTGGCTCATAACTTTCAACATCCGGTAAACGTAAAGGTAGTTCATTCTCCGGAGTGGCCACAATTCCGCAATGTTCACAATGTATTAAAGGAATCGGTTCCCCCCAATATCTTTGACGAGAAAAAACCCAATCTTTTAAACGATAGTTTATTTTTCTAGAACCTAGGCAATTATTTTCTAACCAATTCATCATTTTTTTGCGCGCTTCAATGGAAGATAGGCCGTTGTATTCTTCGGAATGGAATAAAATGCCATCATCAGTAAAAGCAGCCTTGCCCTCAAAGGGAACTTCATTATCTACGGATATTACCGCCTTAATTCTTAAGCCATATTTTTTAGCAAATTCATAATCTCTTTCATCATGAGCCGGAACTGCCATCACCGCGCCTGTACCATAAGAATTTAAAACATAATCAGCAATAAATACTTCAATCTCTTCATTATTGAAGGGATTTATAGCTTTTACACCCTTTAATTTAACGCCAGTTTTTTCCTTACTAGCGCTAGTTCTTTCAATATCAGGAATATTTTTTAAAGTTTCAATATATTCTTGTACTTCAGGCAAATTAGCTATTTTTTCTTTTAACTTTAAAACCAATTCGTTTTCTGGAGCAATAACTAAATAAGTGCAACCAAAAATAGTATCAATTCGGGTAGTAAAAATCTTAGCTTTTTCTTCAGTATTAACAATATTGAAAATAGCTTCTGCGCCTTCACTGCGTCCAATCCAATTTCTTTGCATTTCCTTAATTGAATCATCCCAATCAATTAATTTATCTAAATCATTAAGCAGACGATCAGCATAATCAGTTATTTTTAAAACCCACTGACGCATTGGTTTTTGTTCAATTTCACTTCCGCAACGTTCACATTTTCCATCCTCTAAATCCTCATTAGCCAAACCGGTTTTACATGACGGACACCAATTAATTGGTTCACTAGATTCAAAGGCTAATCCTTTTTCCCACATCTTTAAAAATATCCACTGAGTCCACTTATAATAGTTAGGGTCAGTTGTATTTACCTCCCTCTCCCAATCATAAGAAAATCCTAATATTTCTAGTTGGCTTTTAAAATGAGCAACACTTTCCGCAACTGATATTTTAGGATTTACTTTATTTTTAATAGCATAATTCTCCGCTGGTAATCCAAAAGCATCAAATCCCATCGGATGTAGGACATTATAGCCCTGCATTCTTCGCATACGAGCAAAAATATCAGTCGCAATATATCCCTTGGGATGACCAACGTGTAGACCAGCTCCGGACGGGTAAGGAAACATGTCTAAAATGTAATATTTAGGCTTATCTTTATCTTCTCTAGTTAAATAGAGATTGGTTTTTTGCCAATAAACTTGCCATTTTTTTTCTATTTCTTGATGGTTATACATATTATTATCAATTTTATCTCAATTTTTAGACTCAATTTCTAGGACAACTGGAGCATGATCGGAACCCGTCTGTTTATCTAAAATAATGGCCTTTTTTAAGTGTTTTTTAAGTTTATCGGATACACAGAAATAGTCAATCCGCCAGCCGATATTGCGTTCTCGAGCAGCTGAACGAAAACTCCACCAAGAATACTGAATTTTATCACCATTTAAAACACGAAAAGTATCAATAAACCCATTAGCCAAAAATTTATTCATAAAAGTACGTTCTTCTGGAGTAAACCCCGGGCTCCCAACGTTCTCCTTAGGTCTTGCTAAATCTATTTCTTGATGGGCAACATTAAAATCACCAGTAATAATAACGGGCTTTTTCTTCTCTAAATTTTTTACATATTTTAAAAGACATTCATTAAAATCTAATTTATAATCTAAGCGACTAAGCTCAGAATTCGCATTAGGAAAATAAATATTTAACAAATAAAAATCTTTTGTTTCTGCAACCTGTACTCGTCCTTCAATATCGAACTTATTAATATCTAAACCATT
>CAIOGK010000084.1 GCA_903857815.1 Candidatus Falkowiibacteriota bacterium | reverse complement strand
TAAAATTTTATTTTTTTGATAACCAGTTTTAAATCTTGATAATGAATAAGCGTAATTGCCATTAACGTCACCATTGGATATCTTAATATGACACACAATAAACTAAAATTACTCAATTCTTTTCTATTTCCGGTAAAAACGGTGCGCAATTCTACTTTATCATTTTTTATAGAATCGATCGACATCATTATCTTTTTCCCGGGCAAATTGAATCGCCAATGAAGATCGTTATTATAATTAATAAACGGCGAAATGTAATAATTTTTTCTTTGAATATCAAAAAATATCTCTGCCTCCGGGTTATCAATTAAACAATGATACATTTTTTGATCACCAAAAGTATTATTAACCTCGCTAAACATTGCCCTAAATTTACCAATAGAATCAAAGCAATAATAAAAACTAACCGGATTAAATATATAGCCAAAATTTCTTAAATTTGTCAGGATATAAACTTTATCAAGCTCAAACCCAAGCTTAAGCTCATCGATTAAAACCTTTAAACGCGCCTTGGTATTTTTATTTAAATATTTATCCGCCTCAAAATTAACCGTCTCTCTAGCAATAATTTCAGCATTACTACTTTTCTGTGAAACAAATTTAAAGTGATCCTTATCAAAGAAACTCAGCACATTCCATTTATTGTAACCGAACAAAAATAAATTTTTAGATGTAATTTCTAGCTCATCCAAATCTAGATACATCATGTAAATTGAATATTTAAAAAAATTACGCCTTGGCTCCTTACGATCATGAAGTAAACTTAAATTATAAATACAAGAATTCATTTTCTTTATTTATTATTTTTTAAAATCTTAACTACCTGCAAACCAGCCCTAATACCATCTTCATGAAAACCATAACCGAAATAAGCGCCTGCAAAAAATATTTTAGTTTCTTGGTTTAATTCTGTTAATCTTTTTTGAAGCTCAAAGTTTTCTACAGTAAATAAGGGGTGATAATAAACTAACTCTTTAACAATTTTATTTTTGTTTATCTCCTGAAAGGGGTTAATAGAAACAAAATAATCTTTTTTAGTATTAGGTTTTTGCAATTCATTCATCCAATAAACTGTTGATGATTGACCATCCTCTTTATTGATAACATGGTTCCAGGAGGCCCAAGCACTTCTAACGGTTGGCATAACCGTAACATCCGTATGCAAAATAGCACGATTACTACTATAACTGAACTTTTCTAATAACTGTCTTTTTTCAAGAGAAAGCCCGGTCGCTATTTTCAGGCTCTCATCGGAATGACTAGCTAAAATTACGTAATCAAAGTTATAACTACCTTTTTCAGTAATTAACTGTACTCCATCCTTAATTTCTTTAACTTCTAGGGCGGCCTCCTTTAAATAAATAGTGAAATTACCTTTTTCCACTATTTTTTTAGTATAGTCATTAGACCCCCCTTTAACGGTATACCACTGAAATTGTCGGCTAACACCCAACAGCCCATGATTATAAAAGAATGGAATTATTAAAGATATGGGCAAATCATAGGCGCTATGATGAGGCGTTGACCAAACCGCTGAAGACATCGGTGCTAAATAATTATCTAAAAAATAAGTTGATAAATTCTTTCGTTTGCAATACTCACTAATAGTTTCCCCGCTTCCCTTAATAGACTCGCGTTCCTCTAGGGCCATCTTAAAAAATTTATTTATCTCGAACAAAAATTTCCAATACTTTATAGAAAGTAGATTTTTTGGTTGAGAGAAAAGATGGAACAAGCTGCTACCAGAATACTGGAGACCAGTTTTTTGATTATAAACCGCAAAAGACATGCTGCTTTTTTGTTTTTCTACACTAAGTTCACTAAATAATTTAATTAAACTACCATAAGTATGAAGATTAAAAACAATAAAGCCCGTATCAATAGTAAACTTATGACCGCCATCTTCAAATTGATGAGTATGGGTGTGTCCTCCCAAATAATCATTCTTATCAAAAATGGAAATCTCATAATCATCACGTAAATAATACGCGCAAGACATTGCAGAAATACCGGAGCCAATAATAGCTAGCTTTTTCTTCATATAAAAAATTATTTAATAAAAAAGTTTGGCAACATCGGCGGAGTTTTGGCGGCGTATTCTTGAAATTCAAGATTTTCTTTATATCTTTCTTCGGCCAACGGAACTCCGGAAACAAAACGTAACAAAAGAGTTATTGTAATGGGTCCGATTAGACCAAGATAAAAATAATCTACTCCCCAGGTTACCAGCCAAAGCCCCCACCATAATATAGCTTCGCCAAAATAATTAGGATGACGAGTATACTTCCACAGACCGCTAGCCATAATTCTGCCACGATTTTTTTCCTGGCTAATAAATTTTTTCAGTTGCTGATCACCAATAATCTCAAAAATTAAACCAAACATCCAAATTATAATACCCAAGATATTAATCAGAATGGGGTCGCTATTATCAAAATTAGTCACAATAATAATACTAGAAGCTACTAATATTAAAGTAACTCCTTGAAGCACAAAAACTCGTAACCAGGAATTAAAAACAGGAGAGCCCTTCCAACTAGCACGCATCTTCTGATAGCGCTTATCTTCTTCGCTACTTTTTAAAAATCTGCGACCAATGTGATAAGCTAAGCGCATTCCCCAAAACGCAACCATGAGAAATATTAATAGTACTCTCGGAGTTGGGTTAAAAAACCAACCAATCAACACTATTAAAATAAATCCTAGTCCCCAAGCAACATCAGCGACATCATTTCTTTTTTTAATTACTGCTAAAACAAACCAAAAATTAATAAAAATTAATAGGGCGATGATTTGTATCCAAAAAAGGTTCATACTTATTAAATTATACTTTTAGCAATAAAATAAGTTATTATCGAAACTGAGGATGATAAAACTATTCCCCAAATAATATCAATAATTACTATTTTCCAGGGCCAATCTTTTAAAACAGCTAAACTAGTTAAATCAAAGGTCATATAAGTAAAAAATCCAAACAGCGCACCATACAAAAGTGCATATGACCAAGAATTATTTCTAATTGCCGGAGAGATAACAAAGATAACTAAACCGATAATAAAAAGTAGATAAAAAAGAATTGCTACCGGCCAATTTGGCATTGGCCTCATCAAGTGACCCATATGTTTTTGATACAAATCTTTCGCAATTACGCCCAGCCAAGTTAAATCAATAATGAAAAAAATTGGCACGGCAATAAAATATAGCTT
>CAIOGK010000083.1 GCA_903857815.1 Candidatus Falkowiibacteriota bacterium | reverse complement strand
CTGGATTGCTTCTTTAATTATGAAAACTGATGCCGAGCAAGGCATTATGATCAACATTATCGTTGGCATTGTTGGTGCTGTAATTGGCGGCTGGGTAATGAGTTTGCTTGGGGAAAGCGGTGTTGGGGGCTTTAATATTTACAGCTTCTTAGTAGCCTTACTCGGAGCGATAATTCTTATCTGGATTGTCAGATTACTTAGGAGAAATAAATAAAAATGTATAAACGTATATATTTATATTTCTTAATCTCCCTGGTTTTGTTTATCCCCTCTCTAACGAAAGCGCAGACATACTTTGATTATAGATGGAACGACAATACTCCGAGCATAACACCATCGAGCTCACCAAATATCGTCTTTCCAGTTCAAGGAGTGGCAATTTTTAGTGATGATTTTGGTGATGCCCGCAGTGGCGGTCGGACACATGAGGGGAATGATCTCCTCGCATCAAAAATGACGCCAATTTTAGCAGCTCAAGGAGGAACAATTGTTTCTGCCGCTACAACTGAACCCAGCTATGGCTACCTAATTTCAATCGCCGGCGATGATGGCTATAAATATAATTATCTCCATATTAATAACGATACGCCGGGAACTGACGACAATAACGGAGGATTACTTTATGCTTATGCTCCCGACATTGTTCGCGGCGCTCAAGTAAATCAAGGCCAATTAATAGCTTATGTTGGCGATTCGGGTAATGCCGAAACAACATCCTCTCATCTTCACTTTGAAATTCGTCTACCCGATGATAGTGCCATTAATCCGTTTCCATATTTAAATACTGCTTTAAAAATATATAGCTATAGCGTAGCGGCCGTTAAAGAAGCAAGTCCAACTATAAACTATGATAAAGGGTTAGTAGTAGTTTCCGGGGCAACTACCAACTGTACGGCCGGATCGCTCATCCGCATTGCCTCTATTCCCTCGGTCTACTATTGCGGAGCTGATGGTAAGCGCTATGTCTTTCCCAATATTCAGACATATGCTACTTGGTATAGTGATTTTTCTAACGTTAAAGTAATCGCGCTTGAAGAGATAAGCAAAATTATGTTGGGTGGTAATGTGACCTATCGCCCCGGTGTTAAGTTAGTAAAAATGCAAAGTGACCCCAGAGTATACGCCGTTGATATTAATGGTACGCTTCGCCTAATGATAACGCCCGCGATTGCCGAGAAATACTATGGGGCAACCTGGAATAAAAAGATTGAAGATATTCCGGATACATTTTTTACAAACTATAAAATAGGAAATTCAATAAATAATTAAAAATAAAAGGCGAGATTTCACTCTCGCCTTTTTTGTTCGCTCAGTGGAACTATAATTTTTTTATAATTTTTCTTTCTTTTACTGGTTTAGATATTTCTTTTAAATCATCGACCTTCTTGGCCTTTACCGAGCGACTAATAGCTTGCCAGTGTGTTTTTAAATCTTGCGCTAATTCTCTTATTTCCTCAGGGCTAGATTTTAAATTTTTTTCATATTTAGCAGCTACCGAATCAATAATTTCATTATAAATAGTTTCACTCATTTCACGAGCTTGTTCGAGTTTTTCAACAACATCACCCTTCATCTTAATAACCCAAGATTTAGTATTCTCTAGATTTTTTTTGCTCTTGGGACTAAGAAAGAAATAAGCAGCGGCTAAACCGGCCAAACTAGCACCAAAGACAAATAATTTCATTACGCCCGAACGGTCATTCGTTTTCTTTTTCATAACTTTAAAAATTAATTTATTAAATATTTATTCATAATACTTTTATGGTCAGCGGCAAACATCTAAACGTTCAGAAATATGGTATAAACGGAATAGAGTGATAGTAGAAAGGTCGCAGCAACAACAGCCGAAACTATAAACAGCCCAATTCGTCTATTTGTTGAGCCCCTCTTGTTTTCACTTGGGCTATAATAAATAACTGTATCCATGTTATTTACGTTAATAAGTTAGTCTTTCTAAATTAATATTCATACTTATTAAGCCGTGCATTAAGACTTATCATTACAAGCAATAATTACTACAAATAACAGATGCCCTATTCCTTAACCTTTATAAAAAGCGAGGTTTTAACCTCGCTTAATCTACATTGCAGTTAAAAAATGGCTAACCTTTCTTGATTAAAATTTGTACATTATTAATATAATCCGTCTCAAAACCTACTTCACAGTAAATAAAATAATATAACCATTTTCTATAAAAATATTCATCAAATCCTAAGTCCTCAATTTCTTTCTTCCGAGTGATAAAGTTTTCCCGCCACTGATAAAGGGTTTTAGCGTAATCCTGACCAATATAATGAATATCTATAATATTCAATTTTAATACGGAAGTTTCTTCTTTTATTTGCTTTAAAGACAACAATTCTCCACCAGGAAAAACATATTTCTTAATAAAATTAGGATTACGCAAATATTTTTGAAAATGCTCATCGGGATAAGTTATACACTGGAGACAAATAAAGCCACTTTGTTTAATTAATTTTTGGCACTTGTTTAAAAATAGGGGGACATATTCATAGCCGAGTGCCTCCATCATCTCAATAGAAACAATTTTATCAAAGTTGCCCAGTAAATCGCGATAGTCACTTTTAATTAACTTGATTTTATCAGATAAATTTTCATTTTTAATAAGTTCCTCAACATAAGAAAACTGCTCATCAGAAATAGTGGTAACAGTTAAATGACAGTTATAATTTTTAGCAGCAAAAATAGCAAAGCCGCCCCAACCACAACCTATCTCTAAAACGTGGTCATCTTTGTTAAGTTTAATTTGCTCACAAATACGACGATATTTATTTTCTTGCGCCTCTTTTAAACTAAAGCTATTATTAAAAATTGCCGAGGAATAAGTCATAGTTTCATCTAGCCATAACTGATAAAAATCATTAGAAACGTCATAATGGGCCTTGATGTTTTTTTTACTACCAGCTTTGGTATTTTTTTTGAGTCGATGTTCTAACTTAAGCCTTAAGTGGGCAAATTTAAACAACGTCGATAAAATATTTTTATCTCGAAACCCTGGTAATAGTTCTTTATTCTGAACAAACCACAACAAAACTTGCTTCAGATCAGGAGTAGTAAATTCTCCCAAGAAAAAAGATTCCCCAAAACCAGTGTCCCCAAAAAAAATAATTCTCTTAAAAAAATTTTTATCCTTTACTTTAATTTTTGCTAAAGAAATAAGTTTTTTATCATTATCATTAGCCGCCATTTCACCAAAAGTATATTTATAATTATTAAACTCTAACTCTAAAACACCTCTAAATTTTTTATTTTTAAAAAATGTTAAAAATATTTTTTTATACATAT
>CAIOGK010000082.1 GCA_903857815.1 Candidatus Falkowiibacteriota bacterium | reverse complement strand
TAAAGTATTGACAAAATATTATAAAAGTTTTAAAGTATTTTAATAATCGCACATTTTAAACAAAATAAAAAAGGCAAAAATGAATGAAACACTGAAACAGCTAACCTTGGGCTACAAACGTAGTTCGGACCAAAGAAAAAAAACGGAAATTTTGGAAAAAATTCGTTTAGCGGAAAAAACAAAAAAAGACTTTTACGATTTGCTCGACTTAGGCAAAGACAGCAACCTTGACTTGGAATTTTATAAAATGGTCCTTGATTGTTTCTTTGAAACAAATTTTGACCGCTTTTCTCTTGCTTCCATTCACGGGCGTCTTAAGGGCCGAGCTCTGGAAAACTACTTCATCGGCGACCTTCAAAGAAAAAACATGGACTTTAAATTTTTGGAAAGTCTATATTTAGATTTGTCGGAAAATCCCGATTTAGCAAAAATTGTTTTGGACGTAATGACAACTACTGCCTTTAGCCTAGACAATTTTCTTTTTCTTCTTATTCAAGACAAACTCGATAAAGAACAGGAAGCAAAAATGTTGGCAGAGCTAAGGAGGCAAAACGGATGTCTTAATTTCTGGATTAAAGCTTTAGAAAGAGCAAAATCGGAAAGCGCGTTAAAAGCTTATGCGGAAAATCTGCTAAGACAGAAAATCACCAAGCGCAATTTTGAGAGCATCCATGATTTATATCTGGATAATCCAGATGCAAAAGTAGCATCCCTAATGCTAGAAATTATGGCTAATCTAGCTAAAACCGAAAAAGAGGTTGATACGGTTTTATACCTTATTGATAAAGAACATAAATCTTTTACCATTGTTGAAAGGAAAAAGAAAAAATTCACCGATGAAGATTAAACCAATCAATTAAAACATTCAAAAAAAGCGTCCTAAAAAAATTGGACGCTTATTTTTTTAAAAAAATTATTTAGTTAAAGTCATAAAAACTTTCCTAAAATCTTTTAACTCTTACAAGACCGCTAATAGCAACGACCTCAATTCCCTTCTTTTCAATTTCATCCAACAATAAATTCATTCCCAGTGAATCAGAGGCCATATGTCCAGCAATAACCACATTAATATGGTTTTTTTCCGCTTCTTTCCGATGTTCTTCCGACATATGCATACCGATAACCGTACCGATTCCATATTGAGACATTTTTTCATAAATATCTTTAGAACCGGATGTTCCACCAGTGAACTCGGTTACCACTATTTTACCGCAAGAATTATCTTCAGAACCAGAAAAAATCATTGGTCCAGATTTTTTATTTTTAGCCATTGAGTATTCCGGGATAGTTTCAAGTAACTCCATAATGTCACCGACTGTTTCTATTTCATTTTCTTTTTGCTTGAAGAAATTAACTAAAAAATTAGCTCCTAAATTATCAGCCGGAGTATGAATGCACATAAAATTAGTATCCGTAATTTTAGCGGCATCAACTGCTCGATCATGATTTATTGGCGAAATGCCTCTGTTAACTTCACTAATACGAGACTTAATCACTGATTCCGCAATATTAATTGGAACGCCGTAATCAGCTAAAACCTGGGCCTGGAGTTTCATTACATCTGATAAATCGGCCAAGGCCATGCCTTCTGGATGATGGGCTATAACTAAATCAATATCACCAAGTTGTTTGGCCAATAAAATCTCTGGCGTTTCCATATCAATCCCAACTAATACTTTATTAACTGCTTTTCCATTATCAAAAAGAATGCGGGCATCGGAATAAGGATTAGTAAGTTTTTCTAAATCAAAATTTTCTTTTTCTTTATCAGATAAAGATTCGTATTTTTTATTAATACGAGTTAAATATTTTTTTACTTCTTCCTTCCCTCGTAAATCTGAGTCAATTCCTAAATTAATAGCTAATTGATATATATCTTTTACCTTCATACGCAATTTATTTTATTGTTTATAATATTTGTTTCTTTCCAAAACCCTCAAAGGCTTTTAATATTTCAACTGGAGTCATAAAGACAACCGTGTTTGATTGGTCAGATGAAATATCATTAATCGCTTGTAAAGTTCTAAGGTGCAAAGCGCCATTAGAAGCCGCTAAAATAGCCGCTGCTTGAGCAATATTGGCGGCTGCTGCTAATTCTCCTTCGGAGTTAATAATCACCGCCCTCTTTTCACGTTCAGCTTCCGCTTGTTTAGCGATTGTTCTTTCCATTGATTCTGGCAACGAAACATCTTTTAATTCGACATTATTAACTTTGATGCCCCACTCATCGGTTTCCTTATCAACAATTTCTTTAATACGGTCAGCAATTTCATCACGCTTTGAAAGAAGTTCATCTAAAGTAACGGACCCAACAATATTACGCATGGTTGTTTGTGCGTATTGTGAAATAGCATAGAAAAAATTTTCTACTTCAATAACCGCTTTTTCAGCAAAAGCGACTTTATAATAAATAACCGCATTAACCGTAACTGAAACGTTATCACGGGTAATCGCTTTTTGATCAGGAACATCAACCGCTTTTACGCGAATGTCGACTTTTTTAAAAGTTTGAAAAATAGGAATAAGTAATCTCCAGCCCGGCTCCATAATCCCTGAATATTTTCCCATAGTAAACCTAACTCCTCTTTCATACTGATTAATTTGTTTTAAACTAGATAATATTAACACTCCCAAGATAACCACGATGTAAATAAATAATCCCATACATTTAGTTATTAAATTAATTAATAAATTTTATTTT
>CAIOGK010000081.1 GCA_903857815.1 Candidatus Falkowiibacteriota bacterium | reverse complement strand
TTTTGTCTTATAATTTTTTTCTTAGTTTCTGGAAAAATGTAAACATAAAACAAGGCAATAACAAAGGAGGCGGCTAAAGCTAAGACGGCATTGTAGGGTAAGTTTGGCTTAACCGGATAATTAGAAACTAAAGGTTGGTCAATAATACTAACTTTTACATTTTGACCACTGTGATAATCTTGATTTTTATTAATTAATATATCGTTAATAGCTAGAGAAATTTGTTTTGCTTCCTCGATATTTGGATGATAAACATTAATTTCAATGATGCCGGTATCGCCTTGAGTATCAGTTTGTACTGTTTGGCGCCATTTTTTTAACTGGTCGCCGTAACTACCGGAAAAATAATTAAGGTCAATATTATATTGAGAAGTTTTGATTTGGTCATAGAAAGACCCAGAGTATACTACTTGAGCGAATAAGTTGCCTAAATATTCATTAGATTTTGATAAAGAGTAGACATCTGCCCCGTTAGAGCTTTGAAGCACTAATAATCTTGATTTTGAGCCGTATTTAAGAGGACTAATTAAAGAAATAGCAATTGTTAAGACTAATGATACAAAGATTATGGTTAAGATAGTTTTCTTTTTTTGGCCTATTAGATTTAGAAATTCTTGAAATTCCATAAAATTATTTTAATTTATTGAATGCTTTTGTTATTTATTGATTTTTTATTGTAATACATTTATTTTCATTTGTCAATAGCAAATCGAGTTTGGCTTAATGTCTGTTGATAATGACCTTTTTATACTATTGACAAAAATAAAAATATAATGTACAATAACTTGATAAAAATTTGAATAAAATTAAATAAAGGAAACAATATGAAAAAATGGATAATCTTCCCGGTTATTTTAATAACAGTGTTCGCTCTGTTTTTTATCATTACTCCAGGAAAAAGTCGTACTAAATCTTATTATTCTGGCGATGCTCTCGCTTTTAATAATCAGGTGTACATTGCTACTACTAATACTGGTAGCTTGGAAGTGTTTAAACTTGAAGGCAAGGATCTTATTTTAATTTCTAAGTCTAAACCATTCAATGCTCGTTTTAGTACTTATGGTGATTTTTATGATGCTAAGCTATCAGAAGAATCCGGACGTTTATATGTCTACGCCGTTAGTAACTATACTATTTATAAGTATGAAGTTGGGTTAGATAAATTAACTCAAGTTAGGGAAAGCTCTAATACCTATTGGGAATGGTATAACCGTGTTGATAAGTTTGGTTCTAATATTGTAACTGTAAGCGCTAAAGGTGTTAAAATTTTAAATCCTAATTTAGAAGTAATTGTTGCTCATGATTTTAAAAATCAAGATGCCCCTTATAATGTAAGTGGCAATGACCGATTTTTTATGAGCGTTAACGAAGCTGCTAATAAATTAGAAATTTATGATATTGAGTCTCGTACAGTAGTTAAGACTATCCCTTTAAATTTTAAATTTGATAAAGGCAATCGTCGCGCTTTTCAAGATGCCGAAGGATACGTTTATGTAGTTGATGATTATTATGCTAAGAAGTTTGATGTTTCTGGTAAACTTTTAGGTAGTTTTCAACATCTGGATTATCAAGGTTTTGATATCTCTGGTACTGTAAATAATGAATTCGTTTATTTTTCTAATGGCGTTGGCGTTGTAAAATTAGATAAAGCCATGAAAGAAAAGGATTATGCTTGGACCGGAAGTATGGGCGGCCATTCTGGTTGGGCAATGGGTCTAAAGGCGGTTTATGCTAACGGTGATAAAATTGTAGTGTTTAATAATACTAATATTTTAGTACTTGATGCCAATTTAAATAAAGTTGCCTCTGTTTCTTCAATTGAAGAAGAGTCTACTTCCGCTATTGAAAATTTATTCTTAAAATTAGACAAGAATAACGTTTTCATTAATTCTGATTTTGTATTATCTGGTGGCGGCTTTTTACCTAATGAAGAATTATCTATTAACTTTGCTAATAAGCTAACAACCGCTAAAGCTGATTCTCGTGGTCGTTTCTCGACGACGATTAAGGTTCCAGTTGATGCCAAGAAGACCAATCAGGATATCAGGGTTGACGGGGTTTCTTCTAAGCTTCATTACAGTATTTCCATTAGGGTTGAATAAATATCGATAGTTATAAAATATAAAACGCCCCTTTAGCGAGGGGCGTTTTTTTGTTGTTTGAGTTTTATTTATTGAGAATTTTTTGGTAGATAGCCTCAACTTGTTTTAAATTATTATCGGCGCTTAAATCTTTAACACTTTCTTTAGCATTTTGTTTAATAGAATTAATATCTAATCTCGCTAGAGATTTTATTTTATTTGTTAAATCATTTACATTTCCTGGCTCAAATAAAAGACCATTTTGGCCATGTTTTATTATTTCGGGGATACCGCCAATGTTAGAAGCGATTACTATTTTATTAAGATTCAAGGCTTCTAGTAAGCTAAGCGACATATTTTCGAACCAAATCGACGGGATAACAATAGCACGCGATCTTAAAATTATATATTTTAATTCGGGGCCGTTTTTAAATCCTAGAAATTCTGCTTTTACTTTTAATTTTTCGGCTAATTTTTTTAGCTTGTTTTCCATCGGCCCAACACCAACAAATTTAAGATGAGAGTTAGTTAGGGCGGCGGCTTCAATTAAAATTTCTAATCCCTTTTCCTCTCCTAGGCGCCCAAAATATAGCAGATATTCCTCTTCTTGTTTTACCTCTTCTCCTTTGGCAATCGACATCTCGGCATCAAAAGGATTAATTACGAGCTTAATTTTATTAATATCCCAACCGAACTCAACTAGTTTTTGTTTCATGAAGTCGCTGGGAGCAATGAAGGTATTGATATTTTTTTCGTATATTTTTAAAAGTCGATGATGAATATACATTTCCAAGGTCGCGAGCGCACTTTTTGATTTTGAATTTTTAAAACATTGTTTAGTATAACAATTAAAATATTTATGCGGCTTACAAGCGATACAGGTTTTTCCGCCGGTAAACAATTGGTAGTTGGGACAAATCAATTTGTAATCATGGAGATGCATCACTACGGGAATTTTATATTTAGTTGCAACATCTAGAATGGAAGGAGAAATCTGATGATAGATATTATGAATATGAATAATGTCTGGTTTAAAATCAAGAATGAGTTGTTTAAATTTACGTTTAGCTTCTAGGCTGTATATCATGCGGCCTGGCGTTTTCAGCATTTCCATTAATCCGCCTTCATTAAAACTTAAACGGGAAACAAAATATTTTGCATATGGACTAGCAATATTTTTAGGATGATACATTGAAAAGGCGGCAACTTCATGGCCGCTTTGTTCTAAGTTTTTAATCAAAGAGAGGTAATATTTATCTGCCCCGCCCCGATTATAGTGAAATTTATTAACTTGCAGGATGCGCATATAAAATTAATTATTTACTCGAAAGTTTTTCATACCAGTTAGCATATTTTGTAACCATATCTTGCAATTCAAATTTTTCTTTAACTATTTTTTCGGCCATTTCAATTTTAGAATTTACTTCTTGAGAATTTAAATTATTAATTACCCAATCTATTTTTTCGGCCATTAAATCATCATCTCCAGCCGGAAATAAATAGGCACTTTCTTCATTAATAATTTCTCTAACACCGCCAATTTGACTCGCGATAATTGGTTTCCTCATGGCGCTTGCTTCCAAGATTGCTAAGCCCAAGCCTTCCCATAAAGAAGAAAAAATAAAAATATCAATCTTGCTTAAAAATGCTTTAGAATCAACTCGACCAACTAACTGAACACGGTTAATTAATTCTAAAGTTTTAATTCTTTTTTTGAGTTCGCCCTCTAGTTCTCCTTCACCGGCTATCTCTAGTAAATAGTTTTTATTTTTAGTTTTAGCCGTTGCCTCGACAAGACTTATAAAGCCTTTCTGAGGGCTTAGGCGCCCCAAGGCGCCAATGATAAGCCTTTTGCTATTATCAGTCCTGGCGCTGCCATTTAAAGCATTTCTAGGATTAAAGAGATTGGTATCGATGCCATTATATAAAACCGTTATTTTTTCAGGATTAAGCTTGTATCTTAATATCGCATCTTCTCTAACGGCTTCAGAAACCGCAAAAATTTTATCAGCCCAGTTAGCGGTAATTTTTTTTAACCAAGTTGCCTTTTTTCTTTCACTGCGGTTTAAGTTATGCTCAGTAGAAACAATAATTGGGATTTTTAAAATTTTTCCGGCTAAGCGGCCATAGATATCGCCGCCTAAATGAGTATGAATAATATCCGGTTGAACTTGTTTAATGGTTGCGATTATTTTTCCAAAGTTTAGGGGGTCAATTAAAGCTAATTTTTTTATAGCAAAAATTGGGACATTAGCTTGATTAAGTTCTAATTTCATTTCTTGTCCAGCGCCGTTTTCTTTAAATAACAATAATATTGGAGAAAATTTTTCTCGGTCAAGATTTTTAAGAATATCTACACAAACTCTTTCGGCCCCGCCACGATTAAGATTTGGTAGGATGTGTAGAACGATTATTTTTTTTAGCATAGATTTCATCTGATAGTTTGATGGCCATTAAGAATAACAGAATTGGGAGCCAGACTCTTCCCTTAAAGTATGAGGTATTAAAAAATTGAAAAAATAAACCACCACCAGCCGCTAAGCAAAAAGGTAATATCCATTTTAATTTTGGATAATATCTTTTTAGGGCCAAGAAAGCGGTTCGAGCTAAATATAACATCAAGAAAAGCCAAGCGCTTAAACCAACAATTCCATTCTCGGCTAGAAGTTTCTGTAGCATTCCGTGGGAATCAAGGGGCTCACCGTATTTAGCTCTAAATCTAATATTTTCTCCAACCAGATTAACAAACTCACCATTACCATGACCAAATAGCGGCTTATCTTGAAATGCTTGAAAAGAAATTTCGGTAAGTAAAACCCGATTTTCGGTTGAGCTAGTATTTTTGGATTGTAGAGCGCTCATCTTCCAAAGCAAAGGCGAAATAATTATCAGAGCGGAAATTGAAAAAATAATCATTGCTAAGCGCTCTTTTTTATTATTTTGAGTTCTATAAAAGAAATAAATTAATGATTGCAAAAATAAAGTTACCCAACCGGCACGTGAAAAAGTGAGAATAATTCCCGCGGCTGTTAGAAAGAAAACAATATCAGCAATGCGCTTCCCTCTTTCGCTTTTTAAGAATTCTCGAATAATGAGAACAAAAAAAGCGCCGATATTTAAAAATTCTGCAATTAAATTATGGTTTTCTCCAAAAGGATAACTTCCAAAAATATTAATTGATTTCATTCTAAAAAAATTATCTTGCCAGTTTTGTCCGTAGAGTGATAAATATCCAGTAACTAAAACAACCATCGCACTCAAAAATACAATCACGGTTGCGGTCTTGAGAATTCGTGGATTTTTAATAATGTTAGCTGGTACAAAAATATAAGCAAAATATAAAAAGAAAGGCCAACGTAAAAAATAATATAAAGAATCCATTTGATGTTCGGAAAAAAGGATTGAGAATAAACTAGCGATAAAGAAGATGGCAAATGGAAAAAATAAAGGCCAGCGAAGT
The DNA here is from genome assembly GCA_903857815.1 of Candidatus Falkowiibacteriota bacterium. Taxonomy (GTDB): domain Bacteria; phylum Patescibacteriota; class Patescibacteriia; order Patescibacteriales; family UBA12465; genus UBA12465. The sequence goes on along the minus strand of CAIOGK010000081.1, from coordinate 3,951 downwards.
TTTATTCTTTCATTAGCAAAGAAAAAGTCCGCTACCAATCTTAATAAAAATGCACCTAAGGATAAAAGCGCGGCCAAGTCGGCTATGGGGATTACTAACCCGTAAATATAAAAATCCCGTCCAATAATTGGTAGACAGGCAGCGGTAAAATATAACCCATATTTAGGCTGAATGACAAAAAATCCGAAGAGACCCAAAATGGCGATGATTATGAATAAATCCATATATTTATAAAATAATAATAACAAACAAATAGAAATAAAAAAAGGCCGGTTTGTGTTCCCGGCCCCTATTTCACCTGATGGTTATTTTACCAATTTTTTGTAGCGGATTTACCATAATTTCCGCTCTTTCATATTTTCGGTAATAAATACCGTTTTTATTTTCATAAGGACCTAATGGTTGGCCCAAATTTAAATTTAATTCCGGAAAGTATCCAGAATCATCTTGGCTAACGGCGATGTAGACATTATCTAAAAGTAGCGCTGAAGCCAGTACAAACTGGATATTAGCCCTATTAGCCTGAAAAACTGTATATTCCCCGGTATGAGTGGCATTTTTAAGACATTGACGCCAGCCTTCGGCCCATTTATCCCCAAGGTAACTATTGGGAAATTTTTCAAATAGTTTTCCATTGACTTTGTCAATAAAATTTAAATCACCTTTATTGCTAATGATGATAAATTTTTTGCCTTTTTCTTGTCGTATTTGCATGAGAAAATTTTCCATTCCTTGTTTCCAGGCGTGGTCAACTAATTCATTACGGTCAGCTTGCTGGTCGCCATCGATATCGATTAAATTAGGATGCGTCCATGAGATGTTTGCTGTTCCGTTATCTAAGAAGTATCCATCCCAGATTTGGTCGCTCAAAACTTCTGCAAGCAATATTTTAGCCATCCAATCGGAATAAGTTTGGCCGTTAATTTTTGGACAAGAAGATGACATATTAATCATCATCATTCCTGGCCAAAAAGTCGCATACGCCTCTTTTCTAGTAGGCTCATTTACTAATCGGGATTTAAATCGTTCCCACATTGAAGCATTTTTTACGCCTGAAGAAGTAACAGTTTTTAGCAACCAAATTGATCGATTAATCGTTATTTCATCAATGATTTTATTTTGCCAAGGACGGTTAACGTACTTGGTTAAATTTATTTCCATTGCGTTAGAATAACAGAGCAACTCGAGATTGGGATTGAGTCTTTTTACAATCAATAATGATTGATAGTTGTTGAACTTATTTTCTAAGTCGACAACCAAGATGTCATGCTTAGCTAAATTAATAGCTTCGCTTGGGCTCATTTTCGGGCTTGTCCAATAGGCAAGGCTTTTAAGGGGATAATTATTTACTTGGGCAAATGTAATATTTAACCCAAAAACAAAAAAAACTAAAGACAAAATTATGATTGTCTTTAAAGAGAAATTTTTTCTTTTTTTCATGATAATATATAGTTTTTGTTAATGTTCTTTCTACTAGTACGGAATGAACAATTTTAACATTTAATCTATATATTGTCAATTAAGAGTTTTTTTAATTATTGAACGAAGGGAGAAATATTTATATCTTCGTTAAAACTTTGAGAATAGTTGTTACCGTTTATTATTGCTCTAAAACTATCGGTTCGGCGGCCTGCTTGTTTTTGGGCTAATAATTGATAATTTTTGTTAGTAATACTATCAGCAATATTTTTTGGTAAGCTGTATTCTAAATTAATTGTACCGTTAGTTCCCGGTTCAACTGTAAAGAAAAAACCAAAAACTGTTTTATCCATTTCAATATCATCATAAGATGAAATTGAAGTTTCATCCATGTTAGCTTTATCGGTAGCTTTAATAGTAATTAGCTTACTTCCCTTAGGAACGTAGACGCGTGTGTAGCTGCGATATCTGGTTGTGCGCCAATCAAAACCGCCCTCGTGGCGATAGCTAAGTTTTAAATTAGCGGTTGCTTGGCCATCACGATTTTTTTGTAAATTGTATTCTATTCCCTTTTTAACAACCGAGTCACTTTTAAAAGCTGCTAAATTAGCATCAACAATCATTAAATAATCTTTGTCAGTTTTTTTGATTGCACCATCTACCCCTAAGTCAGCAGTTAATGACTGCCAATTGGAATTATTGAAATATATTTGAATATCTTTACCTTTAGCATTATTTGCAAAAATATCAAGTAGATTAGTTAATTTACTAGTCTCCAGAGCGAATAACTTGGTTTTTAATTCGGTAAGTAATTCATTAATAACTTGTTTTCTGTCCCACGAAGAAATATCCTGTTCTTTATAGGCAACTTCGACATTGTATTGTAATAAGGCTTGAAGATTTTCTGGAGTATAAGTTTCTCCGCGGACGGTGATATTACCTACTAAACGTAATAAATCCGAGACAAATTTAGGAGTGATACCGATTACTCCTGATAATTCCGGGGTGGTTGTTCCAATAGCTTTGCTTTCGCCGTAAAAAATTTCTTCTATTTTTCGAGCAGAAGTTGGCCAATCAGGAGACCAGTTAGCATCTCGTAAATACCAGTTCTCTACTTTCATATATTTACGAACCTGTTCTGGGGGAGTCATCTTCCAAATGCCGACAGCGGGCATATCCAAATGATAGCTATCATAAGTTTTAAGAGAAACAATTTCACCATTAAGACTTTTTAATAGACCAAAAACACCAATAAAGCCTCCACTTGGTCGGAGTTCATCATTATTATGCATGATTAATAAAAAATTGCTTTCGCTAGGATAACCGGCTAGCACGGGGAGGACTTTAAGAAGTGGAGTTGCTTGTGAGATTAGGTTAGAGGCTTGCTCGAGTTCTTGTTTAAGATTACTGATTTGGCTATAAACTGGCCACAAAACTCCAATTTTATGGATTCGATTAATATTTAGTAGTGCTAAGTCCAAGTTGGCTCTTAAGCCATTTAGTTCTGGTTCCGACTCATATACTAATTGAAAAAATTCGGCTTTTTCAGTAGGCGCCAGAGAAGAAAAATTATAACCGGCATTATTAGAATACAAATTACTAAATTTCTGAGCAATCGGTACAGCGCGACTAAAAGTTCTACTAATAATATCTGCGGTTTTTAAAAGATATTCTAAATCATTAACCTGATTTTTAAGAATGGTTATTTTTTCAAAGGCCGGCTTGCTTTTAATGGTATTCAAATTTTTTAAAGCTTCGGTAATTTTAATATTAGCCTCATTAGACGACTTAAGTGCTTCTTCCCAATTATTATTTTTTACAGCTCCGGCTGCTTTTTCTAAACTTGATTTACCGGCTAAGGCATTTTCACCAGCCGCTCTTAGCTCTTTATAGGAAGAGGCGATAATTATCAAAAGAACTAAAACCGCTAAACTAGCGGTTACGATAAGATATTTGATGAGCTTTAAAACTATTTTAATTATTTTCATTTTTTTGGAGCTTATCTTTTTCTTTTAAATTATCAATTAAAATAATGTTTTTACCGGACAAAACGTTATATATAAATATATCCATTACTTCTTGACGATAAATAAATTCCGCTTCATCCATGATAGTAAAATTAAGTTCACGTCCTAAATCTTTCTCTAGATTAGAAATTAATTTTAAAAAAGGCGCTCGTTTTAAAGGCCCAATAATAATCATGTCTGTTTTAGCATCGGTATCGCTAGTAAATATTCCAGTTAACGCTAAAAATTTAGGATTAGCAATTTTTTTTAATCCATCAATAAATTTTTGGCTAGAGAGTATCTGAGCCTTAATTAAGAGAGCTTTTATTTCCGGAAAAATGATAAAATTTTTGTTTGCGCCCCAAGAGTCGTCTTCTTCTTTAATCAAGCCGAATTCAGTCCAGTGATTTAATTCCTTACGCACAGTTGCCGATGGAATCCCTAATTCACGAACTAACTCTCGAAGCTTATATTTTTTTTCCGGGTCTACTAGGAGTAAATTTAGTATTTTTGCTCTAGTCTCAGA
>CAIOGK010000080.1 GCA_903857815.1 Candidatus Falkowiibacteriota bacterium | reverse complement strand
ATGATTAATATCTATATGGATTATTATAATAACAGGAGATATCAATGGGATTTAAAAAAGATGACCCCGGTACAATACCGAAATCATCTTTTAGCTCGAGTCTAGTTTTTACCCCGTGTCCACTTTTTGGGGTACAGTTCACCTTTTGTCTGTTTTTCAGAGGTAAATATGTTATAATAATTAATAACAAACTAAATTATTAAATGTTAATGTATGAATATCATAATTCCTGAAAAATTAAAAAAAGGTGATGAAATCAGAGTCATTGCTCCATCTAGAAGTTTGGCTCTTATTTCTGACGAAGTAAAAAAGATAGCCATAAATAAACTAGAAGAACAAGGTTATAAAGTTACATTTTCCAAAAATTGTTTAGAAAAAGATATGTTTATGTCTTCATCTATTGAATCAAGAGTGGCTGATATTCATGATGCCTTTAGAGATGAAAATGTGAAAGCTATTTTAACGGTTGTTGGAGGTTTTAACTCTAACCAGTTATTAAAATATTTAGATTATGATTTAATAAGAAATAATCCTAAAATAATTTGTGGTTATTCAGATATAACTGCTTTAAATAATGCAATTTTTGCAAAGACTAGTTTGGTGACTTATATTGGAACTCATTTTTCAACCTGGGGGATGAAAAAAGGATTTGATTACAGTTTGGAATATTTTAATAAATGTTTGACAACGGATGGGAGTTATAAAATTTATCCGGCCGCAGATTGGAGTGATGATGCTTGGTATCTAGACCAGGATAATCGCAACTTTATTAAAAATGACGGCCCCGTGATTATTCACGAGGGGGAAGCCAGCGGCATAGCCTTGGGCGGTAATTTAAATACTTTGAATTTACTTCAAGGGACGGAATTTATGCCGGACATTCGCGATTCTATTTTATTTATCGAAGATACCGATCAAGCTGGTGATCTTTTTAGTATTGAGCTTGATCGTGATCTCCAATCTCTGATTAGCCAGCCTGGGTTTGAGCGAGTTAGAGGTATAGTTATTGGGAGATTCCAAAAGAAAACGGATATCAATCTGGAAAAATTAAGATATATTATCAGTACGAAAAAAGAGTTAAAAAATATGCCGGTTGTTTCTTACATGAATTTTGGTCATACTTATCCACTTTTTACTTTCCCAGTTGGCGGCCAAGTAAAGATTATTGCTAAAGATGGCAAGGTTAATTTAGAAATCATTACTCATTAGCTCTGGGTGCTATTAGAAAAAACTCATTAAATACGATTTATAATAAAGAAGTGGTGGCATTGAATATAAATTTATTAATCAATTTGGAAGGCTAGATTGTTACTTTATATTTTCTTTATTATTAGCCATCCAAGCTTGGCGGTTGTCTATTCAAGCGAACTAACTTCGATGTTTATACCGAAAACCTTGGAGTTAGACAAGATTTTACAATCGTCTCTTATGAAAAAGATGAAGACTGTGAAAATTGTGGGGCCTGCGAAAAATACTCGCATCAGAACAATCAGATGCGAGGCATAAGTCTGAACTAAACTAAACCTCAAAAAGTAGACATCAACTGAACTGTACCCCATAAAGTGGACACGCAAGTGTCTACTTTTTTTATTAATATCTTGAATTAATTTTTACCTTTTAAAAAAGCTCACTTTCTTCAAAAAGTGAGCTTTAAATTTAACGATTATCGTCAGTTTTTTCGAAATCGGTAAATTTTTTGAAACTTGCATCCGCCATTTTTTCTGGTGGATTATTTACTTCCTCCGATCCTATTGTCATAGGGATCGGGAAAGTTTTTGCAGTATAAGAATACTGCTGTTGTTTTTTACAACGGCATTCTTCTTTGATTTGTTTAGGAGACTTTCTGCTGAAAAAGTCAATTACTCCTAAAACATTTATAGTTATCCTAGCAGAGCTAACTTCTCTGTCAGCTTGCCCGCCACCTGTGTATTCTAGGGTTAGAATATCGGTGACATAGTATTTCTTATAATCATACAATCTGATTTTTAATCCGACTGTATAAAACAAACCGTATTGGAAGCGATGGATTTCCTTATTGTCCATCCCAGCAACCAGAAATGGGTTTAATTCCAATCCTTTTTTACCGATCTTTGGACCGTAAAAAAGAAAAGTATTAATGAAGCTTACTGAAGTGCTTGTATCTACCTCAGATAAACTACCCTCCATTCCGAATTCCCGGAAAAACATGTAAGGTTTTTCCGCTAAATCTCTGGTGCGAAAACCGGCCCCTAGAACTAAGCTGGTTGAAACCTTGTTCATCGTATCCAAATGGATAGATAAATCATTGTTCCATAAGGTATTTTTCATTTCCCTCTTAGCCAAGCCAAGTTGGAAGTAATACAGACAACTATAGTGGAACCTCATTTGATCCACTACAGAAGCCCCAATAGTCACCTGGGTGTTGGTAGCTTCTTCGCTTCCTTCACGAAGAGTAAGACTACTTCCCTTTACAGAGAAATAGCGATTACTGTACTCAACCCCTACTCCACCACCATTGTTAGCAGCAGTTAGATTAATTTGACCAAATTTTGGAAAGATTTGGTCATTCTTTTGTGCAAAGGCTATGCCGATAGACAAAATCATAATTACTAAAATTATTTTTTTCATTTTTTTAATTTTTAATTGTTGGTTCAATACCGAAGATTTTTCGAGGCTAAACCAACAATTAAAATAATAAATGAAAGTTGTCAATGTACTTTAACGATATTTAAATTATAACATAAAATAATAATCTTGTCAATAAATTGGTCTAAATAATCAAAAAGATAGCAATTAAAAAGACCTAATTTATAATAATTTTATCTAAAATAAGCACAATTTATTAAAAAAAGAGCAACCTACTTGGGTTGCTCAACACTATTATTTAACTTCTGTCCATTCAAAAAAAATGACAGGATCAATTGGCACATTTTCAGCGCCCTTCTTTTCCTCAAAATTATTCTCCATTGTTTATTTTTTTAAATTATTACTTGTAATATAGACCCCTTTACTTAAAAAGTCAAAAAAAGAAACACCCCAGAAGCTTTGCGTCATTTCTGGGGTGAGTTAACAAAAACACTAATTAGTTTCGTTTAAAGCGTTTTGTAAACTCTTTAACTGATCAGTATCCATCATCATTTTTCTAAAAAGAAAAAAAGAGGAGCCTTGATTATTTCCCAATTTTTCTCGATAAGCTTTTTGCAAAACTCGCCTTAAAAGATCCTGGTCGAAGCTATCGCCTTTTTTAGCTGGAGATACCACTGTAACCAATTCCTTAATAACCTCATTCTGATGATGATCGCCACTTTTTGGTGCGCAATGATCAAATTTCAAGTCTTTGAGCGCTTTAAAAACAAAGCCAAGATTTTCCGAAATTTCAGTCAAACACATAAAACTTAGTTTAATTAATATTTAATTGTTAAAAAATATTGCTGTTTATGACCTTCAAATTAGTCAAAAAAACAACCCTCTAAAGTTATCACTATTTTAAAATATTGTCAATATGCAAAAAAATCACTTTCTATTTCAAACCTTGATTTTAAAAAATACCTTCGCCCACAAATAAAAAACAATTGTTCTCAAAAAAGAAATATTATTCAGCAAAATCTTTTAGTGATATAATAGAAAGACTTATACACTAACTTTAAAAAATATGAAAAAAACTTTGTTAAGTCTAACAATTTTTTCTCTAATTTTTGCCTTTGGCAATATTAGCTCGGCAAAAGAAATGGAGAAAATATCTTCCCCAGATCAAATTAAATTCTTTCAAGAAGTGAAGAAAGAAGGGACTTCTCTTTTTGGGATCAGAAAAATTCAAAAAGAAAAGGAACAGATCAAAATTTCAAACCAAAAAATTAATAACAACGTCACCACTAGCCTTGAAAAAATTTCGAGCCCCACAGAAATGCCACTCTTTAATAAAATCATTAAAAAAGGAACTGAGCTTTGGGGGACAAGAAAAGAAGTTAAAACTCAAAAGACTCCAAACCTAATCGCCGCAAACCTTGCCCCTTGCGTCAAAGCTGCCCTTGATCAAAAAGATGAGTCTTTAAAAACAAGCATCACTAGTCACGGACAAAAAATGATTAGCGCAATCACTAGTCGCAACGAATGCCAAAAAAATTCCTTGGACAAACTGAGTGCCACTGAACAAGTTGCTAGCAATAAAGCTTGTCTGGAAAATTTTCAAAAAGAATTAAAAAAAATTACCGAAAATACCAACCAGGAAAGAAAGCTAGCTCAAGAAAAACAAAAGGCGGATTTAAGAGCTTGTCTTCCGGCAAAAGAATTAAACCAGAATTATCAGGAATCAGAGAATCGAGAAATCAAATTAGAAAATGAAGTTGAAATAACTGAACTTAATAACGAATCCTTAGAATAAAAAACAATAAAAAACAAGAGTTCTAAAAATAAATGGACTCTTGTTTTTTTGTGGATATTTTGTCTAAACCCTCAAAAATTGT
>CAIOGK010000079.1 GCA_903857815.1 Candidatus Falkowiibacteriota bacterium | reverse complement strand
CTCCATAACCTTTTTCTATGCCATAGACGGCAAATTTTGAATTTGATATCCAATACAGACCACTAAAACCACAAGCGGTTCCGCACTGGGCAACTACATAAACATTTTTATTTTTTAAATCCCACAAAACTACAGACATATCCGGCTCGCTAGTATACATCTCTAAAGCGTAAACATTATTAGAGTTATTCTTTATGATTTCGCCATAAGACGGCGGGTCTGATTTTAAAAATATTGGCGCACCATCAGCTTGAAAATATAAATTAAAAGAAGAAGCCTCTGGCTCTTCTCCATTAGGACTCAACAAACTTGTTAACGAAAATTCTTTAGTAGAAACTAAATGATATTTATCAGCATCGGCTATACCAGAAAAATCTTGATTACTTTTTATATCTTCTAGCGAGGCGGGAATTTTAATATCACTTTTATAAAATACCGTAAAAAAAATAATTACAATAAGCGGAATAACTATTAAAAATATTTTATAAATAATCTTCATATTTTAATCTATTGTACATATTAAATCATAGCACTATTTGTCTTTTTCCGAAAATAATCTACAATACTTACATATGTATATATTAGGGATAGAAACTAGCTGCGATGAAACCGCCGCTTCTATAATAAAAGTCGATCGCAAGACCGGTAAGATTGTTGTGTTATCCAATATTATATCTTCGCAAATAGAAATCCATCAAAAATATGGCGGCGTCGTTCCAGAAGTAGCAGCCAGAGAACATGTTTTAAATATACTCCCAGTTATTGATGAAGCTCTATCTAAAGCTAAGATAAACCAAAAAAATATTAATTTAATAGCTGTAACTAAGGGTCCTGGACTAATAACATCTTTAATGACAGGAATGGAAACGGTTCGTACGCTAGCCTTTGCTTGGGATAAGCCGGTGATAGAAGTAAACCATATCGAGGGACATATCTATTCAAATTTCATAAATCCAGAAAGTAAAATAAATTTTCCTTCTCTCATTCTAACCGTTTCTGGAGGACATACCAATTTAATATTAATGGATAAAAATAGAAAAATTAAAATTATTGGTGAAACATTAGACGATGCTGCAGGCGAAGCTTTTGATAAGGGGGCAAAAATGATGAATCTAGGATATCCCGGCGGACCAATAGTTTCTAAGTATGCTGCCCAATACCAACAAAAACATTCTAATATTCCAACAAGCAATATCCAGCTTCCCCGCCCCATGTTAAACGCGGCTAATTTCAATTTTTCTTTTTCTGGATTAAAGACGGCTTTATTATATCAATTACAAAAAGACGACAACTGGACAAGCCGTACAGATGAATACTGTTTTGAATATCAACAAGCAATAATTGATGTCTTGGTTGGAAAAACAATAAAGGCAGCTCAAAAAACTGGAGCAAAAACCGTAATGCTTTCCGGAGGAGTTAGTGCTAATACTGAATTACGCGTTTGTTTAAAAAATGCCGTTACCCAAAAATTGTCCAAAGTAAATTTTTTGGTTCCTAAACATGAATACACAACCGATAACGCAGCTATGATTGCAACAGCCGGATTTTTTACTTATTTAAAACATAAAACAACTAATTTTTCCAAGCTTAAAGTTGACCCCAGTTTACAACTTAAATAAGATAAGCTAAAATCGAATTATTAATACCACTATAAATGGCTTGATGGCGAAGTGGTCCAACGCTGCAGTTTGCAAAACTGCCATTCGTGGGTTCGACTCCCACTCAAGCCTCCAACAGAACCCTTAATCAATCACGATTGAGGGTTTTTGTAATTATAAGCTAGTTTGTAAAAATCCATGTTATTTTATTTATAAACTTTGACAAAAACTGTGGATAACTTGTGCTACAAGTGCATAAATAATATTTTTTAGTCCACGATATCATAGACTTAAATTTTAAAATTTATATTTATTTT
>CAIOGK010000078.1 GCA_903857815.1 Candidatus Falkowiibacteriota bacterium | reverse complement strand
TAAAAGTACTATACTATATATTAAGAACTCGCTAAATCATTTAAATCTACCATTTATCGTCAATGATGTCAATAAATATAAATTATAACCATATGCTACAACAAATACTTGCTCTCGTATTCATTGCTCTTTTTATCTGGCGTTTAAATGAACAGCGTCGAAAGAAAAAAATTGGCAGCAACGAATTCATTTTTTGGTTAGTATTTTGGTTAATAGGAGCGCTAGCAATTGTTTTCATCCGCCAAATTGATCGCTTAGTCGGAATGCTAGGCTTCTCTGGAGCGGGAATTAATTTTCTGCTTTACATAACAGTTTTAATTCTTTTTTACATGGTTTTCAAATTACGCTTAGTAATTGCCAAGCTGGATGCTAATTTAACAGAAATTGCTCGAAAAATTGCTTTAACGGAGGATAAAAAATAATAAGAAGATTTACCATTAATTTATGAAAATTGCCCAAATAGTTTGTGCTTTTCCCCCTTATGCTGGTGGCATCGGTAACAGCGCTTTTCAGTTATACGAACTTTTATCGGAGAAACATGAAATTACCAATTTTACACCAGATAATCTTAAACCTCTTTTACGTCGTGGGCACGGAGCCTTTCTTCCTCAATTATTATGGAAATTAAGAAATTTTGATGTTATATATTTACATTATCCCTTTTTTGGAACCGCTGAAGTTATTTGGTTCTTTAAACTTTTTTTTAAAAAACCAAAATTGATTATCCATTATCATATGGATGTAAAAAATCTATCTTTAACCGCTAAAATATTAAGTATACCGAGCACGATTATAAGGAATTCTTTACTCAAAAAAGCGGAAACAATAGTAACTGCTAGCCTCGATTATATTAAGCATAGCCAAATAAAACAATTCTATAATAGTCATCCTGATAAATTTAAAGAAATCCCCTTTGGTATTGATTTGGAAAATTTTAAACCAAAAGATTTAAATCAACCAAGCGAAACTAAAATTGTCGCTAAAACTAAAAGTTTAATTAGACGTATTAATGAACTTTTTATAAAACGCAACTGTCTTAATTTAATATTTGTAGGGGGCTTAGACCGCGCCCATTATTTTAAAGGAATAAGTATTTTACTTAATTCCCTACCAAGTTTAGAATCACGTCGTTGGCATTTAACAATAGTCGGCGATGGTGATTTGCGCCAAGAATATGAAAATTTAGCAACAAAACTAAACCTCGGCGCCAGGGTAAATTTCACCGGAAAACTTAATGATAGTGAACTAGTGCGCTCATTACAAAATTCAGATTTATTAATATTGCCATCAATTAACAGTAATGAGGCTTTTGGTTTAGTGCTAATCGAAGCCTTAGCTTGTGGGGTGCCTGTAATAGCCTCTGATTTGCCTGGAGTAAGAAGTGTATTCGAAAACCGTCGCGAAGGCCTATTGGTCGAGCCCGGAAGCGTTGAGGACTTAAATCGAAAATTAGAGTTTATTTTAAAAAATGAAGGCTTGCGATTAGATATGGCAAAGGCCGCAAGACGATTGGCGGAAAGAAAGTATAATAGAAATTTGATGAAACAAAAATATGAAGATTTGCTTGTTGAACAATCTCTATAAACCATACAATCGTGGCGGGGCAGAAAAAGTTGTCCAAGCGATAATTACTAAAAAACAAGGTGAAGGCCATGAGGTTATTTTAATCAGTACTAAACCAGAAAATCCTAATTTAAAGGAAAATAAAGATTGTAAAACATATTACCTAAAATCTAATTTTTATAATCTTAACAAAAAATCTATATTTATAAGATTTTTTTGGCATATTAATAACATATTGTCTTTTAAAAATTATAATGCCATATCAAAAATCTTAAAAAATGAAAAACCGGATTTAGTAATAACCCATAATCTTATGGGGATTGGTATTAGAGCGGCGCAAGCAATTAAAAAAAACCAAATTCCTAATCATCATTTTTTACATGACATACAACTACTTCATCCCTCGGGATTAATCATGTATGGTCATGAAAGTAAAATAAACTCATTGCCCGCTAAAATATACCAAGCTATTAGTCGTTCTATTATTGGTTCTCCAAAATTAATTATTTCACCATCTAGATGGTTATTAAATGAACACCTAATAAGAGGCTTTTTTAAAAATTCAAACCACAAAATAAAAAAATTAGACGATATTTTACAATTAGCCCTGAGCTCAACTAAGCAGGTTGAAAATAATGTTAACGGAAAAAAATTAAATAAAAAATTATTATTTATTGGACAAATGGAACAGCATAAAGGAATATTGTTTTTAATAAATGCTTTTAAAGATAAAGCGAGCGCCGAAATGACCCTTTCTATTGCCGGAGACGGAAGCAAATTAGATGAAGCTAAAACCTTGGCAAATAATGATAAGCGTATTACTTTTTTTGGCAGATTAGAGTCAGAAGCACTAAAACAACTTTTTGCTGAATCCGATATTTTAATTATGCCTTCTACCTGTTACGAAAATTATCCGGCCGTTATCCTTGAAGCAAAAAATGCTGGACTCAAAATAGTTGCCTCGAACATTGGCGGCATACCAGAAATGATTGATAACCAAGATTCATTATTCATTCCTGAAAATGCTAACGATTTATTCAAAAAAATAAATCAAATATAATTAATATTTACAATTAAAAAATCGAGTTACCTAGCTCGATTTTTTAGTAATTTAATTAAACTAGTAAGAGCTAAAAGCTTGTAATTTTTTTTGGGCTTTAATATCGAAAATAGTTTTACGTAAACCATTTTCTAAGGTAACTACCGGCATCCAACTAAGTTCATTTCTAGCTAAATGAATATCGGGCAAAATTAATTCGGTCATAAACAGATGACTTTCGGTGTGAATTACTTTCGATTTAGATCCAGTTTCCTTAATAATTATATCAACTAAACTCGTCATCTTACAATCAACATCGGATCCAATATTGATAGGGCCAACAAGCTCTGAATTCATAACTTTGGAAACAGCATCAAGCACATCTTCAATATAACAAAAAGAAGAAGAAAAATTTTCGTCACCAGTTATTATTATATCTTTATCCTCCAAAGCATTATTAATAAAATCAGGAATCATTTGGCCATCATCCGATTGCATTCTAGGGCCATAAACCCTAAATAGCCTAATTATTTTAGCATCTAAATTATAGACTGAGCGATAAGTAGAAACCATAGTTTCAGCAAAACGTTTTCCTTCATCATAAGAAGCTCTATCGGAAAGATTATCAACTAATCCAACATCTGATTCACGCGCTTTAAAATTAGGGTTATCGGCATGACGAGGCCCATAAACAACTGAAGAAGAAAAATGAATAAATTTAGCATTATAACCAACCGCTAAATCTAATAAATTTTTTAAAACATAGGAATTAGCTTCTAAAACCGCGATTCGATTATCTAAAAAATTGCGAGGCGACATCGGACAGGCTAAATTATAAATTTCCTGTATTCCTTGAAATTCGAGTTTAAACTTTTTTAGTTCCGATAAAGTAGTAAAATCTAAAATATTAGCAAAATCATGATTAATAAAAACAAAATCCGGATTAGCTAATAAATGATCGATGTTTCGTTCATTGCCAGAAATAAAGTTATCAACACAAATAACTTTACAGGTTTTAATCAATTCGTCACATAAATGGGAACCAATAAACCCTGCGCCTCCAGCTACTAAAACGTTTTTTTTATCGAAAATTACTTTTTTAGGCATATGATTAATTATTTATCTTTATTATACCAGCATTAACCCCGCCATTAAAGCTTTCGGGGAAAGCATAGAAAGATTCTAAAATCATTCCCGCCATATCAAAAATTCTAACATGCGGCGCAGCGCCACGTGAAGCGCCTAAAATAATCTCAGAAATTCCATCACTATTTATGTCTCCCGCCGAAAGATTAACACCTCCTTGCCAATTTTTTCCATAGCCCAAAAACTGTCCTTTCAATTTAGCACGATTATTAAAAATTTTAATTTGTGGCTCGCGGCCAATTCCCGGGGCAACAATAATTTCGGCTTTATTATGGTCCTTGCGACCGTCTAAATTAGCAACTGCGACATCAACTCCGCCCCGAAATTTTTTTTCATAAGCCAAAAAAGCTCCAATTAATTTACCCTCTAGGCTGTAGATCCTGACCTGGGGCTCACTTCCTGCTCCGAAACCAACCACTATCTCTGAGCCGCTCTTACCATCGATATTACCAGAGGCAACGCTTAATCCGCCACGCCATCCGATAGAAGCAGCGAAAAATTTATTTTTTAAAACACCTTTGTTATCAAAAATCTGAATTAAAGAATTTCCACCAGAAGCCGAGGAAACAATTATTCTTTTAGCGCCATCATTATCTAAATCCAACAAAGAAACATTTAAACCACCACGAAATTTTTTATCTCCAGCTAAAAATTGACCAATTAATTTTCCATCTTTTTTAAGAATTTTTATTTTTGGCTCTTCTCCTTTAACGGCGCCAACAACTATTTCATCTTCTCCATCATCATTTATATCTCCAGCTATAAAACTTGCGCCACTTTTTATGGTTCCAGTTGGGAGTTTATAAACCTCGTCACCATTAGTCGCGGATATTTTTATTTTATTTTCACCAGAAAATGGAATAATAATTAAACGACCAGAATTATTATACAACTTTTCTTTAGCCATCTCGACAGCTCGATTTACATTTAAGCGACCATTGCCAAGTTGGCCAAGATAATCAGGATTCAAACGACTAATATTATCGGTAGAAGCAAATAAAATATTAACTGTTTCTCTGCGACTCAACTCCGGATTTGCCTGTTGTATTAAAGCTAGAGTTGCTGAAACTAACGGCGCGGCCATTGAAGTTCCCGACCAATAACCATCATAATCTAAACTCAAGTCGAATTGTTTATTATTAGTAACAGTATTAAAAAAACTAATACCTGGAGCGGCAATATCAACACAACTGAAACCGTAGCTAGAAAACTGGGCTTTTTGATCAAGGGCATCAGTAGCCGCTACACCAATAACCATATTTTCACCAATCAGTTTTCCGTCATAACAAGCAGGATATATTTTATTTTTATCAATATTATAACCCTCTCCGCCAGCTTGTTCGTTCCCGGCAGCAGCAACTATTATAACTCCTGCGGAATGAGCGCGATAAATTGCCTCCTGGAGCCCCTCGCTATAATTAAAACTTACAAAGCTCAAATTAATAATATCGGCTCCATTATTTATAGAGTAATCAATTGCCCTAATAACATCGCTTACTCTTCCCTCGCCTTTATCATTCAAAGCTTTAAGGGCCATAATTTTCGCGCGCCAAGTAACTCCAACCACTCCTTGACCGTTATTACCACGAGCAGCAATAATGCCGGCAACCATAGTACCATGCGAAACGCCAGCCTCAGTCCAATCTTGATTAAATTTAGGTGAAGGGTCTGGAGTATTATTAGAAAAATCCCAACCATTAGCATCATCCACAAAACCATTTTGATCATTATCAACATTATCATCGGGTATTTCTTCAATATTTTTCCAAATATTATCAGCTAAATCGGGATGATTTATCTGAATCCCCGAATCAATCACGGCAATCACTGCTTCGGGGCTTTCCGACACCTTACCCCAAGCGCTATCAGCCTTAATTTTCGAAAGATACCATTGATTACCAAATAAAGGATCATTAGGCGTAATTCCAGCCGAAACTGGACCGGCTAAGGCTAGAAATAATATAAAAAAAGATGTTATTATTTTATTCATATAACATCTATATAATATCACAGAATCTCTTTTTTACAAACCAATAAAAACTTAAATTTAGGTGTTAAGGATTTCTCTTAAAGTCTCGCGCGCGCATTTTTCCCAATTAAAATCTTGTACTCTTTTTAGACCTTTATTTACTAATTCGATACGTAAATTATTATCAAGAATTAATTTGGCCATTGCTTCGGAAATATCTTTTTTATCATGATGATTAAAATATAATACTGCTTCACCGGCGACTTCTTTAAATACTTGAATATTGGAAGCGGCTGTTGGGACCCCGCAAGCCATTGCTTGTAAAATAGGGATGCCAAATCCTTCATGTTTTGAAGGAAATATGAAAGCGCTGGCACCATTATATATAAACGGCATGTCTTCTTCGGCTACCCAACCCGGCATTAGAACCTCATAATTGAGATTAAACTCTTCAATTACATATTTTACTTCATCATAACCAAAACTAGCATCACCAATCAAAACCATCTTTTCTTTTATTTCTGGATGGTTTTCCCTTAAAATTGCTAACGCTTCAATTAAATCAGGAGTATTTTTCTTTTTTTCTAAACGACCAACATATAAAAAATAAGGGGATTCAATGCCATATTTGTCTAAAACTGCATCGATTTTATCCTGGCGACGATCTAATTTATATAAATCGTTATTATATCCATTATGAACAACGGCAATTTTTTCTTTTTTAGCACGAGGATAGAAATTCAATATCTCTTGTTTAGTAAAATCGGAAACCGTAATAATCTTTTTTGCCCTACGTAATGCAAAATCTGTAGACCAGTACAAATAATCTAGAGATTGGGAGTGATATTTTCCTAAAGTAAAAACTCTGATTAAAAACTCAATAATTTTTTTAGACAAAGCCCGATCAGTTTTTACACTTGATGAAAGATATAAACCACGATCACAGGTAAAAGCAATGTCGTGAATAGTATTAATAGTTTTTTTGGGATAGCATAGCGGCATAGTGTGCGCCGGAATAAACAAAATATCAGGCTTATGAAAAATCATTTCTAAAGTTAGGCGTCCTAAAGTCCAGAAAGACCTAAAGGGCCAATTCAAAATCTTAAGAGAAAAGTTAGGATTTATCTCAATTGCCGCCTGTAATTCTGCCGAAGGCAATTTATTGAGATAAAGGATATATTTATTTTCTTTATCAATGATTGCGAGATTTTTTATTAAGTAAAAAGAGTACCACTCGGTACCAGTTTTTCTTCTTAAATTAGCCCTTGAGGCGTCTATACCTATTATCATAAAAATAACAGTTAACTATTATGAAGTTAACTGTTTATTTAGTCGCTAAAATGCTTCTCTTATATGAATCTAGATTATCTAAAGCAATTCCGGTTCCCTTAGCTACACATAGCATAGCGTCATCAGCAACATAAGCCGGAACACCAGTAGTGCGAGCAATAAGTTGATCCATATTTCTCAAAAGAGAACTTCCGCCAGTTAACACAATTCCTTTATCCATAATATCAGCCGATAATTCAGGTGGGGTTTTTTGTAAAACTTTTTTAGCAGCCGACATGATTGCTTCAAGTTCGTGCTGAATAGCTTCCGTAACATCATCGCTAGAAACAGTAATACTGCGTGGTAATCCAGTAACTATATCGCGTCCACGAACTTCCATATGCAATTTATCCTCCATATATAAAGCGGACCCGATATTAATTTTAATTTCTTCAGCCGTTCTTTCACCAATTGCTAAATTATATTTTTTTCTAACATATTCCAAAACAGCCGCATCAAATTTATTACCACCAACTCTTACTGAAGTTGAGGCAACCACTCCGCCTAAAGAAATGACTGCCATTTCTGCTGTCCCCCCACCAATATCAATAACCATATGGCCAGTAGCCGAGCCAATTGGGATATCGGCACCAATAGCGGCTGCCACCGGTTCCTTAATAATATATGCCGCCTTAGCTCCAGCGGCGATAGTCGCTTCAATAACTGCCCGTCTTTCCGTAGAAGAAATACCAGCCGGAACAGCAACCATAACCTCTGGTCTAAATAAACGAAGACCGCCCAAAGTCTTATTAATAAAATATCTAATCATCGCTTCCGTTGCTCGATAGTCAGCAATAACCCCATCTTTAAGGGGTTTAACCGCCATAATAGTATCAGGGGTTCTCCCTAACATATCTTTAGCCTCATTACCAACGGCTAATATCTTTTTATCAGCAATCGAAACTGCAACTACACTTGGCTCATTAACAACAATCCCGCGCCTAGGCAGATAAACTAAAGTATAAGTTGTTCCTAAATCGATACCGATTTGTTTTATAAACATAATATATAGTACAACTAAGCTATTTTAGACCCTAGTCATCCTTAAGTCAATTAACAACTTTAATCAATCGCTTGCTCGTCGTCATCATCATCGTCATCTCTAGATTTCTCTTGATTACCGATTATCTTGATTACTTTTTCAGCGAACTGAAAAGTATCAAAGTCATCTTTAAAGAAAACATAATCTGCCCCCATTTCTAAGCTACGTTGACGACTATCTTCATCACTCAAATCAGTAAAAATAAAAATTTCTTTATCGCTCAACTCGGAATCTGATTTTATTTTTTTCACAATTTCAAAACCATCAATTTTTGGCAAAATAATATCCAACACAATATAATCAGGTTGAAATTCACGTAAATTATCAAGCAATTCTTCGGCATCTTCTTCAGCCTCACTTACTTCTACCTCTAAACCAGCAGCAGAAAATTGTGCCTCTAATCCATATAGGATATTCGCGTCATCTTCAATGATGAATATTTTTTTATCAGTCATATTTTTTTATTATTTATTTTTTATTTTTTGCCACCAACTTTGATTCGTTTTATACCATTCAACCGTCGCCATAATACCACTTTCAAAAGTATAGCGAGGTGTAAAGCCTAATTCAGATTTAGTTTTTGAAAAATCAATTGCATATCGCAAATCATGACCAGGACGATCAGCAACATATTCTATCATCGACTTATCTTTACCCATTAAATTTAAAATCGTTTCAGTAATTTCTAAATTATTTTTTTCACTATTTCCTCCTAAACAATAGGTTTCTCCGATACGACCATTTTTAATAATCAAATCAACTCCATAATTATGGTCATCAACATGAATCCAGTCACGAACATTCAATCCATTACCATACAGAGGAACCTTCTTCCCTTCTAATAAATTAGTAATAAAAAGAGGAATCAACTTTTCTGGATACTGATAAGGACCGTAATTATTAGAACAATTAGAAATAGTAATCGGTAAATTATAAGTATGAAAATATGCTCTTACTAAATGATCGCTAGCCGCTTTCGAGGCGCTATATGGTGAACGTGGATCATATGGCGTATTTTCATTAAACTTACCACCGTCTAATTCCAAGGCTCCAAAAACTTCATCAGTAGAAATATGATGGAATCTAATTCCACCATTATTTCTTGCTGCTTCTAATAAAACGCGAGTGCCCTCAACATTAGTTTTAATAAAATCAGCACTATTTTTGATTGAACGATCGACATGGCTTTCGGCTGCAAAATGCACAATCAAATCAATATCTTTAACCAGTTTATTTACTAAAATACTATCGCAAATATCTCCCTGAATAAATTCGTAGTTATTATTTCCATCTAAATTTAATAAGTTATCCAAATTACCGGCATAAGTTAAAAGATCAAGATTTTTAATCTTATCATTTGGGTATTTGTTCATCCAATATTGGATAAAGTTTGAGCCGATAAAACCAGCACCGCCGGTAACAAGTATCTTCATACTAATTTTAAATTTTTGATTATTTATTTTATCTGATAAGGACTATCAATATTTTTTTCCCATCTAATTTCATCAACCTCTTCCCGTTTCTCCCATCCTTTATATAATTTATCTGGAAAGTTAAGACTTAAAGCGGGGATATCAGAAATACATTTATAACCATGAACAACACCTGGCGGAACAATAACTAAACAGGGGTGATTCTCGCCAACTTCAATCTCCATTTTTTCGCCATTAGTTGTAGAATTATCACGTCTATCCCACAGATGAAGTATAAAACTACCTGGTCCCAAAAAAACAAAGCAGTCACTTTGATAAACGTGTTCATGGGGACCGCGAATTATATCTGGATTAGTGAAACTAGCATAGGCCATAGTGCCTTTAAAATCAAGCTCATCATCTCGAAACAATTCTGCTAAGAACCCACGTTCATCATGATTCTTAATTATTTCCTTTATTATTACATCTTTTATCATAATTATGATTTAATTAATCCATTCTGCGCGCCTAAACTAGCAATCTTTGAAGCAGTATTTTTAGCGCTCAGAAATAAAGCTTTTTTAATATCACCCTTAAAGATTTCTAGGCCCGCCGCAAAGGTAGAATTGAAAATATCGCCAACACCAGTTACATCAACCCGTTTTTTTTCTTTAAAAATTGGCTGATAATAAAAGTTTAAACCATCATAAGCATAAGCCCCTTTACTCCCCGAAGTAATAACTACTATTTCTGGGCCGAACTCTTTAATAATTTTTAATAAATTTTTTTCATCATTGAAAAAAGCGTGACCCAATCTTTGACCACCAGAGCCCGAAGATACCAAGGCTAATTCTATTGCCTCATCTTTATTCACTGAAAAAACAAAAGTATGTTTTAAAAATGGAGATAATTTATCTAGCCCAGCAGAATACTGTGCCTCGCTAGGATTCCAGGTAATTCTAACGCCATATTTTTTAGCTAAAGGAAAAACTTTTTGCAAAATAGCTAACCAATTACCAGATAAAGACGATATATAAATATTTTTTGTATTTTTCAAAATATTTAAATCTTTTAAATTTATCTTCAAAGAACCGTTGGCACCTCGTTCGGTAAAAATTATTCTTTCACCGGTTTTAGATATTAAGATAAAAGAAAACCCACTATTTTCTTTTGGATATTTTCTAATTAAACTTTTATCGACTCCTCTATTTTTAAGATTTTTGATAATCATGTCTCCATTATCATCATTACC
>CAIOGK010000077.1 GCA_903857815.1 Candidatus Falkowiibacteriota bacterium | reverse complement strand
CAGGAATCAACGATAACAAAAGAAAAATCTTTAATAAAATATTCTGTTTTTTATAAAATCGTTTACGCTCCTCTGTAATATTTATTTCCCATTCCATAATATTAATATATTAATTTATATAACAAAAATACCACGAAAGTGGTATTCTTGTCTATTTGCTCGGGGATAGGGATTCGAACCCCAATAGCCAGGACCAGAACCTGGAGTCCTACCGTTAGACGATCCCCGAATATAAGACGAGAGTTACTTCTCGTCTTCAATCTCAACTTCTCTTTTTGGCTTCATTAATGGAAATAAGGTTGTTTCTCGTACCGGTTTATCCATCATAAAGGCAAACAATCTTTCGCCAAAACCGAACCCACAAGTAGGTGGCATCCCATACTCAAGCATTTCTACAAATTCCCAATCAGGCATCATTGCCTCTTTATCCCCTCTATCTAATAATGTCTGTTGTAAAGCGAAACGATTATATTGATCAACCGGGTCATTTAATTCTGAAAAACCATTCCCAATTTCACTACCAGCAATAATAATCTGAAAACGTTCAGTTAATTCCGGGTTATCTATTTTTGCTTTTGCCAAAGGTGAAACTAATTTAGGATGATTAATTAAAAAAACTGGACCAGCAATATTTTTGCGACAATATTTCCAAAGAGTATCCATTAAGCGCTCACGATTATCACCCTCATATTTTACCTTTAACTCTTCAAGTTTAGATTTCATTTCCTTTTCACTTGATTTTAAAACATCGATTCCTGTTTGTTTTAAAACTTCTGTCTGGTAATCAATCTTTGGCCATTCTCCTGCTAAATCATATTCAAACCCCTTGGTTATAAATTTTGTTTTACCAAAAACCTTATTAGCGATTTCTTGATATAATTCTTGAGCAATTTTCATCCCGACTTCATAATCAGCATATGCCATGTAAAATTCAAGGTTTGTAAATTCCTGAAGATGGTCCGGGCTAGAACCTTCATTGCGATATACACGACCAATTTCGAATACTCTTTCATAACCAGCGGCCATTAAACGTTTTTGCCATAATTCACCAACTGATATTCTTAAATAAACATCTAAATCATAATCATCATGATGAGTTTTAAATGGGTTAGCTTCAGCGCCTCCAGTTGTAGTTTCAATAGTTGGCGTTTCGACCTCAAAGAAACCGTGTTGTTTCATAAAATCACGAGCAACTTCCCAAAATTTAGCTCGCTTATAAAAAGTTTCTCTCATTTCTGGATTTAACAATAAATCTAAATATCGCTTGCGATATCTATCCTCATCATCTTTTAATCCATACCAGGCATCAGGAATAGGGCGCAGAGCTTTTGTAAGCAAAGTCCATTCTTTAGCCATCAAACTTTGTTCGCCCTTGTGAGTTGTAAAACAGGAACCTTTAACTTGAATAAAATCCCCATTATCAATTAATTTAACAAAATCTTTATAACTTACATCTCCTAATTCCTTTTTCGATAAAGCAACTTGAATATTTCCACTAACATCTTCTAAATTAACAAAAGTTAAATTACCGTGGCCTCTAATACTTCTTAAGCGGCCAACTACATTAAACGACTTAGCCGAAGTTTCTAAATTAACAAAATCGGCTATAACAGCGGCAATTTCAAAATCCCTAACAGTTTTTGCTGGATAAGTTAGATAACCTTTTTCTTTTAGTTCGGTTAATTTTTTTAAACGCTCTTCCCTTTCACTTAATTTTATTCCGGCGTTTGCTGAATTAATATTATTAGCGGCTGACATACTCTTTTAAAGTTAGTCTATTTTAATAATTTTATATTTTACCAAACCACGAGGAGTTTCCACATCAACCTGTTCCCCCTTTTTACGATGCAAGAAGGCAACTCCTAACGGAGACTCGTTTGAAATTTTTCCGTTTATTGGATCGGCTTCATTAAAACTAACAATTGTATATTGTTTCTCCTTGCCATCATTAGAGGCAGTAACTTTTGAGCCCATAACAACCTCATCTTTAGCTCCACTGCTAGCAACTACGGTTACATTCTTTAAAATCCCTGCTAGTTCCAATACTCTTCCTTCGTTTAAAGCTTGAGCATCCTTAGCTTCACTATATTCTGCGTTTTCGCTTAAATCACCAAGATCCTTAGCTCTTTCGATTCTTTCAGCAATTTCTTTTCTTTTTACGGTCGTTAGATAATTTAATTCTTCACTTATTTTATTG
>CAIOGK010000076.1 GCA_903857815.1 Candidatus Falkowiibacteriota bacterium | reverse complement strand
TTTTTTGTCAGAAAGCGCATCTGCTCCACTGGCTAATGATGCTGGTTGGCAAGCTACTGCACCAACAACTTATACCTTCGCTACAGAGGGAACTAAAACATTATATGCTTTTGCCAAAGATGCCGCTGGCAATGTTTCGACTTCGATTTCGCAATCAATAAGCATAACTATTCCAATTTCTCCACCACCAAGTTCTAGTAGTGGTTCGTCAGGTGGAGGCGGGGGCGCTTCATATGTTCCACCAGTTAATAATAATTTGATAGTTTCAACTAGTACATCGGCGACTACAACAGTAAGCACCTCAACACCAACCTCTGTAAACACTAATATCACCGACAATATTGCCATTGGCATTAATAATAATGTTAGTAATAATACTAGCCCACAAGAATTAGAAAAGATTGCCCTTGCAGCTAAAGAGTTTATTGCTACTGAGAAGAAATTAGTTACCAAAATAAATAATACTTTTTCCGGATCGCTTGCTGGTCGTCTATTGTTACAAGTAGAAAATAAGGGTGAGGCCTGGTATGTTAATCCAAATAATAAACTGAAATATTATCTCGGTACCCCAAACATGGCTTTCTCAATTATGAGAACACTCGGAATAGGAATAAGTAATAATAATTTAGAGAAAATTAAAATTGCTAATTATAATTTAGCTAATGGATTAGATAGCGATAGCGATGGTTTGTCTGATACTTTTGAAGATGCAATTGGCTCTAACAAAAATAGTAAAGATACCGACTCAGATAGTTATGACGATAAAACAGAAGTAATAAATAGTTATAGTACTCAGGGCAAACCTAAATTAGGGGTGGACGAACTTTTTACTAAGAACCAGGGCGGTAAAATATTTATTCAAGTTCAGGGTCATGGCGAAGCTTGGTATGTTAATCCGCTCACTAATACTAGGTATTATCTTGGTCGACCCGATGACGCTTATTCTTTAATGAGATATTTGTCGTTAGGAATATCTAATTTAAATCTTAGAAAAATAGGGGTAGGAGAAATGAAGTAGAGCCACTAGATTGTTAATTATAGTTAACTCAAAAATGATTTTTTATGTTAGGTTTAGATTGTCAGTGCAATCACGGTTAAATTCTGTTATAATTTTGAGATAATGTTATTAAATATGGATATAAATAAGAATGATTTTAAGGTTGCTTACTTCAGCATGGAGATTGCCCTTGAAAGTAGTATTAAAACATATTCGGGGGGACTTGGAATTTTAGCTGGAGATATTTTACGCTCCGCCTCCGATTTAAAATTACCCATGGTTGGTCTTACTTTGTTAAGTGATCAGGGTTATTTTGATCAAGTAATTACTAAAGAAGGGCAGCAAGAGGCGCTGCCGTCTACTAGCTATGATTTTTCAAAACTTAAAAAATTAAAAACAGTTGCCGTTATTAATATTGGAGATGATAAAGTAAAAATAGGTGCTTGGCAGTATTTAATTAAAAATAATAATGGTTTTATAATTCCGGTTTATTTATTAGATACTAACTTTGATAGCAATAAACCAGAATATAGGAATTTAACAGGTAGACTTTATGGGCGCGATAAAGAATATAGATTACTACAAGAAATAGTGTTAGGTAGAGGGGGGTATCAGGTACTAAAATCATTGGGTTATAATATTAGAAAATTTCATATTAATGAAGGGCATGGTAGTTTTGTCGCGATTGAACAATTTTTACACTCTAATAAAAAAAATAATACAACTAAAATTGCCGATACTAGAGAGAAGTGTATTTTTACTACACATACACCTATTAAAATGGCGCAAGATATTTTTTCGCTTGATTTAGTTCTAAAATATCAACCAGATTTCCCTTTTAAACTACCAAACCTAGTAATCGATAATGAGGTTAATATGACTAAAATCGCTTTGTATTTTAGTGACTATATTAATGGGGTGGCCTTAAGCCATCAAACTCTTTCTAGCCAAATGTTTCCCGAATATCCAATACACTCTATTACCAACGGGGTTCATTCTATTACCTGGACGACAGCGGCATTTCAATTATTATATGATAAACATATACCTAACTGGCGGATATCAAATCTCTCATTACGCAATGCCTTCGTAATTCCTTTAGAGGAAATTTGGGAGGCACATCAATTTGCAAAAAGAACTTTATTAAAAGTGGTGAAGGAAAAATCCGGTATAGAGTTTAAGGAAAATGTTTTTACTATTGGCTTCGCGCGTCGGTTTACTGCTTACAAACGACCAGGCCTTTTATTAAAAGATATGGAGCGGTTAATTAGTATTAAAAATAAAGTTGGCGATATTCAAATTGTTTATGGCGGCAAGGCTCACCCCGCTGACGAGGAGGGTCAATTAATTATCGAACAAGTTAATAGTATTATTAAGAAATATAAAGATGAAATTAAAATAGTTTTTTTGGAGGGCTACGAAATGGATTTAGCAAAAATAATGGTAGCTGGAGTAGACCTGTGGGTTAATACGCCCCTTCCTCCGAATGAAGCCTCCGGAACTAGCGGTATGAAAGCCGCTCATAATGGGGTCCCACAATTAAGTGCCTTTGATGGTTGGTGGAAAGAAGGACATATTCAAGGAAAGACGGGCTGGGTTATTAGAGGGGAACACGTTGTGGGGGATTATAGTGTTGATGAAAAAGATGCGATTAGTTTATATAATTTATTGGAACAGGAAATTATACCTATATATTATAAAGATGTTTTAGCTTGGAGTGAGATTATGCGCTTTGTAATTGGTATTAATGCCTCATTTTTTAACACGGAAAGAGTTTTAAAGGAATACGCTCAAGATGCTTATTTATAAAATTATGAAAAAAATACTTTTTTTAGGAATATTTTTATTAAATTTAATCATTATTTTTTATTTTTGGTTTGATCGTTCAGGTGCTTTATTAATATCTGGACAAGTTGGTTTAATGATCGCCTTGGGTAGAATTACCGGTTTACTAGCAGTTTATCTTATTCTTTGGCAATTAGTTTTAATTGGCCGAGTAAAATTTTTAGAAAAAGTTTTTGGTCTTGATAGGCTAGCTTTTATCCATCATCTTAATGGTTTGTTAGCTTGGGTATTTATTATATTACACCCATTATTGTTAGTAATTGGGCATAAACTAGTAAACGAGGTTAGTTTTGGATCTCAAATTTTAGATTTTTTATTTAATTGGGAGGGAATGTTGGCGGCAATCTTGGCGGTTACTATTTTTTTAATTGTTATTGGAATATCAATCGCGGCTATTAAAAAGCTATTTCGTTATGAGACTTGGTATTTTATTCATTTAGCAACTTATTTTGCGATTATTTTAGCCTTTAGCCACCAATTAGAATATGGCTACACCTTACAGAATAATCTCTTTGTTGTTTATTGGTATATATTATATTGGTTAGCAGTTGGGCTGTTGGTTTATTTTAAATTTTTTATTCCTATTAAATTATTTTTTAAACATCGATTTTATGTTTCTAAAATAGAATCAGAAAATGATAATACTGTTTCAGTTTATATTTCCGGGAAAAAATTAAATGAATATAATTTTGCAGGTGGACAGTTTGCAATGTTTAGATTTCTTGATGGTCGACTAGCGTTAGAGTCTCATCCGTTTTCTTTTTCTCAATCAAAAAATGATAAAGATTTAAGAATTACTATCAAATCTTTAGGCGATTTTACGTCTTCAATTACTGAGAAAATAAAAATTGGGACGCCGGTTTTTATTGATGGACCACATGGAATCTTTACTGCCACTAGAACGGAGAATAAGAAAATTGCCCTTCTGGCTGGTGGTGTCGGAATTACTCCAATTAGAGCAATTGTAGAAAATGTTTTCGAAAAAGAACCGGTAATTTTATATTGCACAATGTTAGAAAAGGATTTTATTTTTCGTAATGAATTTGCTAATATTAATAATAATTTAAAACTCCATTTGATTACCAGTAAAGATGAGAATTGGTTAGGTGAAAAAGGTCATTTAGATGCTGAT
>CAIOGK010000075.1 GCA_903857815.1 Candidatus Falkowiibacteriota bacterium | reverse complement strand
TTTTGCATCGGGGTTAGGCCATTCATGCCTAATCCCCGATGCTTTTTCTCATAATTATAGTAATGCATGAATAAGTTCAACTTGTATTGCATCTCTTCCAGAGATAATCTGGGTGGAAATCCATACCTCAAGCCCTTCTGGTTCAGGGTTTTGTGGAATCTCTCGATCTTCCCATTTTCTTCGGGGCAGTATGGGGTGTTTTTTCGGTAAACTATTCCATTCTCCTGGAGTAATATTCTCAACTTCTCATTCACAAATTCTGTCCCTTGGTCGGTTCTAATTTTTTGGATTGTGAACGGCGCACGTTGCAATACTTTGTTAACAAAATCTATTGTATTCTCGGCGTTAGCCGTTTGGTAACTCCAGACAAATGCCCATCTGCTAGCATCATCTATTATAGTGTAAATAACCTTGCCCTGCTTATAGCCATGCGGGTATTTGGTATCCATTTGCAGCTCAAAACCCGGTATTTTATGGGCAAAGAGTTGTTTCTTCCATCTCTTCTTGGTGTCGATGTAATATTTAGTATAACGAATATTATTCCTTTTTAAAATTCTGTAGATGGTAGTTGGGTGTAGCGTAATATTATTTTCTTGCTGTAATCGGTCTGAAATAGCCTCAGATCCATCGAAGTGATATTTTTGGGCAATACTAATTACGCATCTTTCTAACGCTTCTGGAGTCCGGTTATGCGCCAAGGTGCCAATCGCTCTTCCTTGTTTTTTAGTAACCCCCTCTATTCCAAATCGTTTATAGCGGCAGAGCCATTTGTGAACTGTCTGTCTTGAGACTGCCAATTCATTGGCCACAGCCACAACAGTCTGTTTTTTATTTATTATATTATCCAATTTTTCTTGTTGTAATTGCATATATCTGGTGTCATGGCAATTCATAGGGTTTATATAATAAATAATAACTATTTATTATATAAACCCTATGAAAAGTGTAAACCATTATGCTGCAGTGTTAACAAAAATTAAAACAAAAACAGGCCTTAAAAGCCTGATTTTGCGGTTTGCTCGCTTGGAAAGACAGTTTTCGGACGTGGGTGGCTAATAATAGATAATATTTAGATAAATAATATTCTATTTTATTCTCATAATAAAAGCTGGCTTATTCATCATCTTCATAACATATTTATGCATCCTAATAACCGCTTTTTTTGTTTCTTCAAGGATTTCCTTAGCCTCTTTTGTAGCCATTGCGTCATCATCAGCCATGAATTTAGCCTCAAAAGGAACCGCGATATATCCATTTTTAAAACCAAGATATCTAGAATTATCTAATATTTTCTGAATCATTTCGTCATTAATAAATTCTTTTCTATTCTTTTTTACAATTTTATAAGTAAAGGGATTAATATTAACCTCGACTCGTAAAAAAATTCTAGAAACGGAATCATCTAAAATTCTATGTTCAATTAAATATCTGGCCTCAGAGTATGGTCCGTCTTCTCCCCATAGTTCCGCTATTTGTTTAGCCGTTAAATCCATACTATTTTATTTAAAGTAATTACTTAATGCATCTTCAAATTAATCAATAAATATCTCAAAATAATTATCTAATAATATTTCTTAGCGCTGGAAAAGCATATATTTTACTTCTAGCGCTTCCTGGCGTTATATCTTTAATTATTTTTAAATCAACAAATTTTTCAATAACCGAATATAATGTTTGGGTATTGGAAATACCAGAGATTTCCTTAATGGTCTTAACCATAAAAGTTGGTTTAACAAAAATGGCATCCAGTAAAGAATTGGCATAAATAGAACCAACTTTAGGCATGCTTTCCTTTAAAGAACGATATAGTTTTTCAATCTTTTCAACTCGTTCAAAAGTCTTGCTTGTCTGTTCATAAACAGCATCAAGAAAAAAGTTTATCCAAGGAATCCAATCTTCTTTTTCACTAACATTCTTCAATAATTCATAATAAACATCTCGATGCTCTTCTAAAAACTCACTAATATAGATATTAGGATGAGAGGTTACTTTATTTTCATACAAAAACAAAGGCACGAGTAAGCGTCCTACACGTCCATTGCCATCCATAAAAGGGTGGATCGATTCAAACTGATAATGAGCAATAGCAATTTGCACCAAAGGGTCTATTTCTTCTTTGTCATTTAAATATTTTTCTAGATTAGAAAACAAGCCAATTATATTTTGAGGTTCAGCCGGAATAAAAGTCGCTTGCTCAATAGTAGCGCCGTAAGGACCGATAAAAACTTGGTTCTGTCTAAATTCTCCTGGATTCTTATTTTTTCCTCTAGAAGAATTTAAAAGTATTTTATGAAGTTCTTTAATTAGGTTTTCCGAAATTGGTCTTTTTTCTAAAAGTTCTTTTCCTCGTTTTATGGCTAATCGATAATTAAAAATTTCTTGATAATCCTTTTCCTTTTCATTTTCCTCTGATTTTAGATCTTTAGCATCATACAATAAAACTTCATCCAAGGTCGCTTGTGTGCCTTCAATTCTAGAACTTAAAAGAGCTTCTTTAGTAGCAAAAGAACGCTGAATAATTTCAGGATTAAGTAATCTCTTCACTGCCTCATCATAACGAGCAATTATTTCTCTAGTTTTGATAATTTTACCAAAAACAGGAGAATAATCTAAGTTAGGTGGTAAAAATGGCGGATTAAAAGGTTTTTTAGCCATATTTTTATTATATTTTAGCAAAATATATTAGTTAATTCTAAGTATTAGAATTATATCATACCTTATTCCAGTTTACAAGCCTTTTCTGGAATAACAAAAATATAGTACACGCTCACTGGAATAAGGATGTAGCTAATTATACTTATACTACAAAAATTAGAATAACATAATTGCTGCATTATAAATAACTTATTGCTGCATTTTTAAAGATAATTTTCAAAAAGCCTAATGAAATTAAAAAATTATTGCTGCATTTTAATATTAATATATTTAATTGTAGTTTTTTTCTGTTCTTTTCTTGTAATCATATTATATCATCCTTAATGAAAGTTTCTAGCAGCCTCTTCCCAGTTACTAATGAAAAATCATCTAAAGAAAACTTTTCTAACGGAACAAGGCCTCTTCCAGAATATTCAATAGTTCTGTACAAATAGCCCAAAAATGAACCAGCGTATCGAAAACGACGGACACAGGCCTTAGTAGTTTCAAATATTAATTCATCGTACCCTTTCCAATTGAACAAACTTCGATTATACTCTAGCCACTCATTAACTATATAACTACATAGTACAACCGCCTTATCTCCCGTAAGAACGTTCCCTCTTTGAGACAATCTAACTAGTTTTATACCTATTAAATCGCAAATATCTTTATCTTCTTTGTTTGTTTGAGCTAAAAATGTATAAAGTTTATCTTTGTATTTTTCTAAAATTATGTCTAGCTCAAGCTGATCTTTATATGGCTCGCTAATAGCTCTTTTTATTCCCTTCATCCATAATTTTTGATTCCATTTATCCAGTCTTGAAATTACTAAACCCCAGTCAGTCTCATCAAATTCTGTTTTCACATTATTTACTATAAATTGATACGATATTTTACAGCGATACTTTATCCATTTATCATTAAATGATTTTGGTTGTTCTTTATTTATCGATCTATTTATATAACAAATTGCTTTTTCCAAATTCATAACCATATTTTATCTTAAAAATTATATTCACAAAACAGGTAAATGGATTTGACCTTTTTAAAGTCAATAAAATCAAGATGTTTGCTAAAAAAGTAAAAATATTGTGTTATTTTCGAACCGATTTTACATAATAAAAACGGGCATTTCTGCTCGTTTTTATATCGATGCTCGGGGTAGCGGAGGAAGTCCGAACCTTCTTTATGGAGAACAAAGTATTGGTTCCACAATTTTAAGAATTGTTAGATTCTTTTTTTGAGAAGGGTGAAGACATATGGAAACGTTCAGGAGGAGAGGTTTTATCAAACTTGTTTTTTACTTCTAGGTCTTTGGTTGCGTTAAATAAAAATCTTTCGGCACGTTTTATGGCAACTTCGTTTGCCCACTCTACATGAGCGGGTGATACGTCATTATAAGGAACAAGAACGTCCTCTCCTTGTTTCGGCGGTTCCTTAGGTTCTTCGGGATTTTTACAAAATAAGGCCGTGTGAGTACCTATCGGAATTAAAAATCCCGATAACAGAAAACCGCCTCCATAAAAAGGTGGTACTGCTGGGTCTGATATTAACGCAACCGGATAATCAGATGTAATAAACTCTACAGATTTAGATTTCAGTATAAATATGTCTTTCATCATTATTGCTGGATAAATATGGTCTCCTAATTCTACCGCTTGCTTTAAGAAGTAGTCCTCGTTACCCATCTCAATGGTGTATTTACTGTCATCAAGAACAAAATCTTGCATTTCCTCAACGCTTACTTCAGGCGTATTAGGATTTTCTTCCTGCACTTTTTTAAGTGAATGAGCGAACGCCTCTTTGTTGGATGCAAGCATCTGCATATGTAATTTCGCCATTTCAGCGGCCTGCTTCTTTAAAAGTGCACGGAACCCTGGGGTTCTTACAACCTGCATTGCCAAGAAATAAGACAACTCAGATTTTTCTTGAGGAGTTATGATAATTTGTTGTGTAGCATTATTTAATCTTTCTATTATTGGACTAACGACGTCTTCCATTTCTGCAAGAGCCGATTCTAACTCTGTGTTATAACTTCCATCCTTATTTGCAAATGAATAAAGATGCTTTTCTTTAGCTATATTATTTTTATTGGTAAAAATTGGTTCTTCACCACGCTGGTACATCCAAAGAAAGTCTTGCTTTTCTTGAGATTCAAAAAACCTAAGAAGAGCATTTTTAGGCAAATAATGATGTTGTTTTGGTTGACTCATAAAAAATAATGGTCAGTATTGGGGTTATATCTTTAATTATGCAGTTTTTAATTGAGCTCGAGGTGGCAGAGTAAGTCTAAACCTATCTTACTTCTAACAATTAAATCCAAAATATTCTCAAATTTATTTATTTTAATTATAATTTTTATGTTTTAATCTTTTATTATATCTCCACAGGACCAAAACAACTACCAGTTCAACGCATATTGTTATTATCAGAAAATTGTTCAAATTAAAATGAAATAGTTTCGCTATAATCAAAGAAAAGTAAACAACAACGGCGCTTGCAAAAATTGGCAAAGTTAACTTAGGGGAGATGTTATTCTCATTAATCTTCGATCCCTCTTGCACGGAAAAAAAGTTAACTAAGATGAATGGTGCTGAAAACGTCATTGATAAAAAAAACAATTTAAACAACTCCAAAGATATAAATAAACTTTTATAATAAAAAAATATTACAGCAAACCCAGGAACTATAATGAATACAATATTGAATAATCCTGACGCAATTTTATTCGGATTTAATAAATTAATTAGGCTATTGTTCATATGTTTGACTCAGTATCCTGAGAATCAATAACTGTATTTTTAATATTTTCTATTTTATTAACCACTTCATCTCCTACTTTTTTTATAACAGAATTAACTTTTTCAAAACCTTCTGAGTTCTTAAACGAGGGGTATGGCTCTTCGTATATTCCCCGCATCGAGGAAATAACAAAATCGATAATCTTACTTTCGTTATCTTTTTGATTTTGATTTTTTTCAGTATTAAATTGATTGTTTAAAATTAATACGTAATTATTTAAAGAAAGCCCGGTCGCGGCTTTAAATGCATATCTTTCAAGAATATTTTTTTCTCGTGAATACTGTGATATAGAAAAAAAGACAAGATACAACAAAGGAGATGTCAGTGAAATTCTATACAAAAACAACAAAACTGGGTCTTTCGTATCTAAATGTATAGGGGAGTATTTTCCAAAAAAATACACTAATGCTAGACATAGCATTAACAAAGAAAAAATTATAACATATTTCCACCATTTTACTGAATCTGTCAATTTATCACTTCTAGTAGCAAATGCGCTGGCCAAAGTTTTATCGCTTGCCTCATTAAGAGTCTCCGTCATCCGCTCCCTGAGTTCGCCACAATTACTTTCGTATTCTTCTATTTTAGAAAGATTTTTTTGTGCACCAATTTTAATATCAGAAATTTGTTTATCAGTGATAAGTGAATTTTCTTTTAAACCTCCCAGGAAGTCATTAATTGTTTGTGAAGATTCCTTCAGCTTTTCAATTTCTGTTTTAATTTCTTGGGCCTTACTAAGGGTTGCCTCTAATCCAATCTCCTTGCTGAAGACTTTTTCATTAATTGACTCAAAGCTAGAATATCCCTCAACCATCTTCGCTGTATTTTCTGTCGTAGATGTTAATGCTGTTTGTATTTCACTGAGAAGTACTGATGCCTTGTCTCTAAAATCCGTTACTTCTTCCAATATATTTTTACTGTGCTTCAGTGTTGCGACCAAACCATTGTCTGGATTAGAAATCTCGAGGTTAGTTGCTTCAAATATAGTATAAGCAGCCTCCATTTCTGCAATTTTTTCTTTTACGGTCGCCAAATCCTCTTTAATCAGATCTAATTGCTTGGTTGCTTCGTTTTTTGCTTCTTCGCTAGTATTTTTAAAATCTGCAATCTTGGCAGAATCTGCTTCAGACAAACCAAGCGCCTGACTAATTTTTTCTTGAACCACAGTAAGTCCATTCTGATACTCCTCAAAAGAGGAAACAATATTATTCACATCGCTTAAAACCATCTGAGCCTTGTGCATGGCATTTTTTAGCTCAGAAGTTTGCTCTTGAATAAGTTTTACCTCACCTTCGCTGCCTACTTCTTGTTCGTCTTTTTTAATAATATCCATATTTTTTGATTTAATTTCATTCTGATAAGATTACTAAGTAAACCAACATTTTGTCAACTATATTTTTATGCTTCTTGAATCTGATTATGGAATTTCAATTACTTCATTTTCTTTATACCTTTTATCGAATTCTTTTCCATTAAAATTATACTTTACATACCCCGCCTTCTCTACTCCAGAGATTGGATCCCCTGAAATATTGTTTGATAGAACTATCATTAATTTATTATCAACGATAGAATCGTTTAATTCTCTTGCTATATTTATATTTTTTTCATTTGTCCCGTACCAAGCATCCAAAACTCTTAGATTTCTTTTTCTTAAAACGAAATATTTTTTATAAACTCTTAATAACAAAACCGAAGTTATTAATCCAATTAAAAGACCAAATAAGCTAACTTTTATTTTTAATAAATTGAGTAATAGTATATAAATTTGATAAATCAAAAATAAACCATTATTAATAATCTTTACACTGCTAATACTTATATTACTAAAATGGCTGATTTTAATTTTATCGATTAATCGAGATACTAGAGGGCTGACAATAAGAAAAACTAAAAAAAACCACCATTTATCTTTAATTTTTATAAATATTTTTTGCATTTTAATTCATTTAATTTCACATATTAATCTTATACCCACATCAACCAACTCACAATATTGACACATTTATCCAATCGTTATCATTGTTTTTATTGAATGCATAAGTTCCCAAAAACTGATATATCTTTCAAGTTTTCAAAGTTACTATTTTCATTAATATTGCAGTAAATTTAGCCTTTTTTCACTTAAAACAGTTTTCTACCAGCAACACAAAAATACACTGCTTTTCTTTTTTCAATTTTTGAGCTATGATTTATTTGCGAAACAATAGTCAAATATCGCAAAGTACGCACCCAATTTATTGGGGAGCCTTGGCTTATTTGTATACAGGAACGGACACTCCGACCGCATACAAGTAAGCGTCTTTACGGACACTGCCTGTTGTTTCGCAACAAGGTCGGGTGTCCGTTTTTGTTTTTAGACTCTCGATCATTAATAAATAATTTTAATAATATGGAGATTTTATTAATTGTGTTGGGCTGCTCTATTTTTGTTTTACTTGGTTATGCTTTTAAAGAATGGCTTAAGAAAGTAAAAAAGGGAAATTCTATACTAGCCAAAAAATTAACTACGAGAGTAAGAGTTTTAATTGCGGTAATCTTAGTTTTTTTAGGACTAGGATATTGTTTGTATGCGGGCCAGATGGGCCTCAAAGTTAATACATCTTGGTTGGCGTCATTAGTGGCCCTACTTTTAATTTCATTATTTATTCAAGAGGAGAAATCTAAATAATATGAAAACAGTTTGCAATGTCATAGGAATAATACTTCTAATAATAGGACTCGGGATATTGGCGATAGTCATTCCCTGGGTATTAATAATATACTTAATTATCGGCGGCGTTGCGTTGCTAAATAGAGATTAATATTTAAGAGCCGATATCTACCTACGTTCTTACCGATTTCAAACTATTTATAATTAATAAATTAATATTATGGATCCTCAAAACCAAAATGTTTTATTAACAAAAAAACCTAGGACAGTAAAAATAATTGGTGTTATCATAACAATTTTAGTAATTATAATTATTGTAGCTGGTTTTAGGCTTGGAATTTTAGGAGCATTGTTGGGGGCTGGCTTGGCAAGTTATATTCTTAAAAAATCAAACATTGTCTCTCCAGAATCTCCTCTTGTGAAAGAAACGAGAGGCATAAAAATCGGTAAGTATATTTTATTAGCATTAATCTTATTAGCTATATTTGGAACTGGGGCTTATATTATTCTTAGCAATTAATACTATGAAGATAATAACAAAAATTTTATCTTTTGCCATCCTAACACTTACTCTTAGCGGCTGCTCTTACAAGATTACAAAGGAAACAAACGAAGTTATTAAAAACCCTATTATCACGACAAGTAATGATACAAGAATAGAGGCCACCACTGTTAAGGTTGGAGCATTCTATGATGGCCAAGAGGGATTTTCCGTATCAATCCCTAGTGGCAATAGTTCCACTTGTGTTTGGACCTATAACGCTGGGACTGGTAGAGTTCCCTATTCTGTAACAACGAACGCCATAACTGCCACCGAAAAACACATAATCTATGTTTATGGCGAAGAAGAAGATCTTAAATTGACTTGTGTTGACGATTTTGGCAATAACTATACTGGTATCTTTCCAGAACCTAATTATAAAATCTACCCCGTAAACAAAGACATAAACGAGGAGTATAATTCCATAGATAAAAAAGTGTGGGAAAGTATATAAATATAAGAAAAATGAAAAGACTAATTAAGCCTTCGACAATAATGAGGGTGCTGTTAATTATAATACTGATTATTCCGATTGTATTTATAGTGGCTTTTCAACGCAACCGCACTGACAATCGAACAGAAACTCTTTCACAAAAAGAGATTGAAAGGATAAATCTAGCTACTTCAACAGACGGAAAAACCCTTGTTATTTATAAAAATGTAAAAATATCTTCAATTTCCCAAGGCGAACTGTGGTCTAAAAACCTAGAAAATGGCCAAGAAGAATTGTTAGTCAGGGAAGGAATGACTGAGGATTATAATATAAAAAATATTTCTGACACAACAAATAAACCAATTGATATTTCTTCAATTTCTGAAGCTAAGTTTTCGACCGATAACAAATATCTATATTTTACCGATTCCCTTGCCTATGTTACATCCGGAGCTATATATTCGATTAATCTAACAACTAAAGAAATTGGTTTTATTGGCGGAAGTAATTATTTGGATGTAATAAAAAAAGGAAAATATAAAGATTATTTGATTCTCAATAAACACAAATATTTTCCAGCCGGTGGTTCTTATGATTACTATTACGTTGTAAACCCAAAAAATGGAGAAGAAATAAAGCCTATTGGAAACAGTCTTGTTGGTTTAAGTAATTTCTCTTGGGAGAACTCGCTTTTAAATTTATCAGTTCCGGCTAAGTTCAGTGACCTCTGCAGTTTTATGGCAAAAAACTGCGAAGGCTTTAACTTCATGGATGGACAATCGCCAAATGGAATCAAAAATAATAGAGCAAACACCCCCTTAATTGTTTTAGATATAAAAGATGCTATATCTGGAAAACTTAAAGTCAACAATAAAGAAATAGATATTATAATTGCACCTTATTCTTGGAATCAAGCTTTGAGCAAGAACGGTATTTATATAATAAAAAATACTAATAATAAATTGGAGATTATCGCTCGTATAGACTATGGCAAACAAAAACCAGATATTTTAAATATTTATGAAGATAGTGTCTACACAATTAGCATTGGTAGTGACAAGAGCCATCGTAAAAAATGTACTTTTGAAAACGGCGTACTTGACGAGGGATCGTTGTCTTGCCAGGACAATACTTTCTAGCTCTTTAATAATTTTTAAGAGCGAAACTGTCCCCTGATAGCAAAACCCCTCAAAGAACGCCGAGTCCAGTCCCTTGCACCAAATGGAGACCTGGATAATTGTCACCTGAGCCTTTCTCTAAAAAGTTAAGATAAAAAGTTTATTTATTAGTGCCATTACTTTAAACATATTAAAAAAACAATTATCAACCAAAATGACTAGAATAAATAAAAAAAGTGTCTATGTTTTAATAATTGCAATACTTATTATAGCTCTTTGTGCAACAATAATACTATTAATCAAAGACAAAAATAAATTAAAAAGCTACACATCAAATACTACAAACGAGATAAGCTCCACAAGGACATCAGTTGACTGTCTCTTTTCTGATTATGACAATTTAGACCGCAAAATATGCGGACAAAGATTAGAATCTGAAATAAAAAGTAATTATCCTGAATATGTTAAAGACAATTTCAAAAAATACCCCGACTTAGCTGGATACTACCTACCAAAGAATTTTGTAGATAACATTATGTTTTTAGACGTGGACAAAGACGGTCAAGACGAAAAAATAGTCTACTACAGCCCTCCTGGGGGCAACGCTCCATCAAGAAATATTGATATTATTAAAAATGACAGAATAATATTTTCTGCTCACGGAGGAAATCTAAATATTGAAAATAACAATGAAATCTTCCCGGGATTTATCCTGTCTGATTCTGGACTAGTATTGTTAAAGCTTGAAGGTTACACAGAAATAAAGTTTAGGCTAAATGCAGACGACGAGTACATTCCGTATGAAGAAAAAGATACGAAATACTAAAACAATTACATTATTTTTTTCACCACAGGAAAAATACACCCTAGTCATCAAGCAACAAGAAATTTTATATCGAATCCCACGGTCATTTCTATGCTCATTGCTTATTGCTAATGGCAAAAGGTCCGAAAGGTTATCCAGTTCACTCCACTGGCTTAAATAGAAGCCTATACAGTAATCAGACAAACCTCTCTTTGAAAAGTTGCCACAAAAAGTTTATACTTAAGATTGTAAATATAAATAGACTTAACTTTGTGAAAAAGGAAGACACAAAAAAAGAAGTAAGCGGAGTGCAAAAAAACCTATACTTGTATTATAACGAATATATTCGCAATAGGGACTTTCAGTTGGGGTATCAGCTAATGAAACGAAAATGGGATCTTCCTATTGATCTCGGATATAAATATAGCGACAATAAAAGCTCACTGATAAAAAAATTTGAAGATAAATACGGCCTAAAAGCGGTCTACGAATTCAAAAATGAAGTCGAAAACCTAATTAAAATCTGCGACATGGGGATTCATTGGATAGATTGTGTTGCGATTAAACTATTGACTGGAAAAACTTTTGTTCCTGTTACTACTTTTTCTATAACGACTAACAAGGGACAGAAAACAGTTAGCCTTAATCTTGGCCCACACACTACGAGAAGGGATTTGGAATCCAACTGGATAGAAATCGAAAAAAAACAAAAAGAAATTTGGCCCGAAATAAAAAAGAGAAAAATATCCAAGAAATCTTTAGAAGATACCTCTCTATTCATTAAAGACATCAAGCTACGGAGGCCAAAGATTGAAAGAAAGAGCCGAGAAAGTATTTTGAAGCAAATCTTAGAACTTGATATGTATCCAGAGGAAAAAGAGGAAGCTATTCAAAATTTACAAGAAATGATAATCGAATTAAAGAAAAAAGAACTCAGGGACTCAGAAATTGTCACAAAATTGTGGGATTTAGACAATTCTGATGATTTTACTAATATTTCGAAAAAAGAAGACAAAAGAAGGATGGATAGATTGAGACAAATAAGGAAAAGGAGAAAATGACAATATAGCGGACGATTTTGTCGCAAATCAAAAAATGCAATCAGTTAAACTGTGAATATACTTCGCAGTTTTTTTATTTGGAAAAACTACGAAAATCGGAACTTTATGGTTCCGTTCTAATAATTAATTTCTAAATAATATGGAAAATCTAACACCAATCGCATTCAAAGAATTAATGGCTAAACAATTTCCAAAAGAAGCTTGGCTATTGAATGGATTAATTCCCGAACATTGCATCACAATGATAGCCGGAAGCCCTGCTAGTTTTAAAACCTTCCTTTTACTGGATCTCATGATTTGTATGGCTACTGGGGAAAAATTTCTTGGCCAGTTCGAGGTAAAAAAATCAAGAGTACTCTTTATTGACGCAGAAAATGGCGAAAGAATGCTTCAAGATAGGATAAAAAAACTCACCAATGAACAGGACTTAGATATAGAAATATTGTCTTTAAGCAGATTTAGAATAACTGATACTGATGAAATTATTGATTACTGTCTAGAAAAAGACATTAAAGTAATTATCATTGATTCATTAATCAGAATTCACTCTAATGATGAAAATTCTTCAACCGGAATGGCTACACTGTTTAATGATTTTAAAAAATACAAAAGCAATGAATTATCAGTAATTTTTACACACCATAACCGCAAAGCTGTCCAAGGCAGGCCTCAATCTGCTGACGACGCCCGAGGATCAAGCGAAATATCAGCCTTTGTAGACGCTAGTATTTCTATTCGTCGAAGCAATAAAAAACAAGAGAAAGACGAAATACTAATAACGCCAACTAAGTTGCGTATTGCAAAGGAAGCTGAACCATTTAATGTAGCCGTAACCGAGGATGAAACAAAAACTTGGCTAAAATTTGAACTAACGGAAATGCCCAAGGATAAATCGAGAATTTCAAAAATGGAAATAGCTCAAGAAAAAATTACCTCCCTCTTGGAAGAAGAGGTTGGCAAAGAGATGAACCAAAAGGAAATCATTGATTCCCTAAAAAATGTAGTCGGCGAAAGTACCATAAAAGGTGCTCTCGGATTACTAGAGGAAGAAGGCCAAATAAAATCAAAGCCTGGAGCAGGAAATTCGAAATATTACAGTCTCGAGCAGTAAGGTGAAAAAGTTTTTACTTAAGGAATAAAATTTTCACCTGACTATGGAACTCTCCAAGAAGTCAATTAAAGAATTTCAAGAAATATACCACAATGACTATGGGGTTGTTCTTAGTGATGAGGAAGCACAAGAAAAGGCTTCACTGTTTTTTCGGTTAATGCAGAACGTGTATCGACCAATCGGAAAATAAATAAAAAATAAATTTGTCTTTTTTAAAAAAGCGAACTATGATTGATGGCAATATGAAAAATATAATACAAAATAAGTACATCTTGTACACCAGAAAATCAACAGAAGAAGACGACCGACAGGTTTTAAGTATTGAGTCGCAGACCAATGAATTGAAATCATTAGCAAAAAAACTTGGGCTCACAATTATTAAAACCATCTCGGAATCAAAGTCAGCGAAAGACATCGGTAGAATTGGCTTCAATGAAGTGCTCGAAATAATTACCAACGGAAAAGCTGACGGAATATTGTGTTGGAAAATGGATCGGCTTAGCCGCAATCCAATCGATAGTGGAAGAATCCAGTATATGTTGCAAAAGTCGTCAATTAAATCTATCCAAACCATAGACAAAGAATACTTGCCAGAAGACAATGTTTTGCTTTCTAGTATTGAATTCGGAATGTCTAATGAATACATTCGAATGCTGAGCGTTAATGTGAAACGAGGTCTAAAAACAAAAGCAGAAAAGGGCTGGTATCCAGGCAAGGCTAAGTCTGGATATTTAAACGAACAAGACCGAGAAAAGGGGGATGCAAGAATAATTGAAGAC
This sequence comes from Candidatus Falkowiibacteriota bacterium, assembly GCA_903857815.1. Lineage (GTDB taxonomy): Bacteria > Patescibacteriota > Patescibacteriia > Patescibacteriales > UBA12465 > UBA12465. Next base: position 1,282 of record CAIOGK010000075.1, on the reverse strand, counting down.
CCTATTGGCTTCCCTCTTCTAAAAAGAGCCTTGGAAGAAATGTTAACTGGACTTTATCGACCATCCCAAGTTCACAACAAACTGATTAATGAATGGGGCTACAGATCACCCAAGCGAAGAAAATCTGGCGGAGGACCATTGGCTCTAAGTACTTTTTACTCCATTCTTTCCGACACCTTCTACTGTGGCGAGTATGAATACCCTGTGGGCTCCGGCAATTGGTATAAAGGAAGTCACACACCAATGATTACACCAGCCCAATTTGACCGTCTACAAGAGATTATTGGAAAAAAAGACAATCCTCGGCCAAGGATTAAGAACAGTCCTGACAACGCCTTCTACGGCCTATTAAAGTGCCACAGTTGTGGTTCATCTATTACGCCTGACACAAAAATTCAAACTATTTGCGCTAAGTGCAAACATAAATTCTCCTCTATTCACAAAACAGCTTGTCCAAAATGCGGCACTGAAATCTCAGATATGAAAAACCCAGTGACTTCAAAATATACTTATTACGGTTGCACCAAAAGAAGAAATTCTTTCTGCTCCCAAGCTTCTTTTGAAGGCAAGGAATTAGACAAACAAGTAATCGAATTACTTAAAACTATAACAATCTCTGAAAATATGAAAAATTGGTACATCAGCCAATTAAACGAAATTAGCGCAAATGAAGTAGATAATCAAACTCAAACTCGAAAGGCTTTACAAGAAAATTTTAATAATATTCAAAAACGATTAGGAAATTTATTGAATTTAAAAATCTCTCCACAAAACACCAATGGTGAAGTTCTAAATGACGAAGATTACATCAGAGAAAAATTGAAATTAAATAAAGAAGCCGAACAAATTAAAGAAAAAATAGAAGACACCGAAGATAGGTCAAAAAAATGGATGAATTCAGCGGTTGATGCTTTCAATTTTGCTTGTTATGCCAAATATCACTATGAGAATGGTGATATCGAGGCCAAAAAAGCAATACTCTTAGGTTTGAGCACGAACCTACTCATAAAAGACAAAAAGATACTGATTTCATTGCCAAAACACCTAGAACTAATATGTTCTGCTAATAGCAAAATACGAGAGCTCGGAATAAAAACCGAACCTGAATTTTTAGGCTTAGATAAAGAAAAAACAGGCCTATTATGAACTGTACCCCAAAAAGTGGACACGCAAGTGTCTGCTTTTTTTGTGGGCAAAATAAGATATAATAAATAACAAACTAAGATAAATAATATGAGTAACAGGAGATGGACCGATGTCCAAATAAAAGACTTGCGAGCTA
>CAIOGK010000074.1 GCA_903857815.1 Candidatus Falkowiibacteriota bacterium | reverse complement strand
GTCGCGAGAGCGCGACAAGCAAAAAATATATTTGAGCACGAAAAAATGGAGCAAGAGAATGTAGCTACGTTTATAATATAAATTTGGTATGGTATATTTTTGCAAAAGTGATATAAAGTAATTAATGCACGGGAGGGGGGGTGTGGTTGAAGGTGAAGCAACTGTGCTACAAAAGTCTTCTATTGCCTCTATCTATCCAACCTCGCGCTCGCTCGGTACTGCCGGGCAGGGCCAAAAAATGTTTCTTAACCACTTATTTGCCAAGCGGGCTTAATTTAATCTTTTTTTTTCTATAAATAATGCCAAAAATTTTATTAAGGAACAACCAAATAGGTGATGAAGGAGCCAAAGGTACCCGCGGATTTATGCCCAAATTAAGTAATATTAGCCTCGTCGAATCGCTTTGTTTGGGAGGCTTCTTGAGCGGCTAGAAAGATATTCGAGGAAAGAGGATTTGGGGACTCCCTATATAAGGCAGGAAAAAAAAACTAAAAAAAAAAAATATTTTATCCATTGCTTTCTGAATGAATGAAGGAAAAATTATACGCAAAATAAAACAATAATTATTCCAGGCTTGAGCACGCAGCAGAATTAGAGAGAGGAAGACCTAAATTAATTGTCCGGAACTTATTACGACGTCCTGAGGGTCGGATATGTGCCTTTTCCAGATGTAGCAGTCAGCGGGGAAGGTTGCGCAAGCAGCACGTATTCAAATTGTAAATGCTGGGATTGCTAGCTTATTTATATTGCACAGAAATAAAGCAAGATTATTTAGAGCTGAGTGTGAATGGGATGGGAAGTAAAGTGTGTTAAGTCTCGCCACCAATACATTTTTAAAGAAATTCAGGGAAGCGCCGCCGGCTACAAATTATGCTATTTTGTTTGGGTTGGGCATTTATTTCTAAACAAAACTCTGAAATATCTACTAGTATCCAAAAGAAGAAATACAGAAGAAAGTGACAAATTGAAGCAAGCGATTTTTTCTCCTGCCAGAAGAGGTAAGAGGCTGGTCTCTTATTATTTCTCTCTTGATATTGCAAGTAAGTGGTTGTTGCATCTAATATATGTTTTAGGCGCTCAGTAAAAGAGCGGCGGTTTCCACTCAAAACTGAAGAGACAACACAATAGGTTGACTTATGTATTAAATCTATTTAGGGCTATCAGGCCCCACAGAGAAATGAGAGAGAGTTAGTTAATCAGCAACTAACTAATGGCCGGGACGTTCGTATGAAATAAAATATATGAACGCGCAGGAAATAATTTTTCTTTTAAAATGAATTAGAATCGCCTGATTAATAGAAGTCATTTCTCGATTCTTGCACGGCAAAGTTAGGCCAGACGCGATTTCCAATTCACTGGTCGTCTAAGATTGCAAATCTTAAGATTTTTCCGTGTCAGCGCAAAGCAGCTTTGCTGCAGTAGTCAAAAGGAAGAATGCGTACCTGCCTACTGTGACTCTGCCTTCTGAAATAACTAAATACGCGCCGCGCATGGCCTGTTGACCGCTCTGCCGCCGATTTTTATTCTCTTAAGTTTCTTTTTTTAAATTCAAAGTACGAAAAAAACCCCCCTACTTTAAAATAATTAATAGGTTTAGGAGAGTTAAGCAAGCTATCCTAACTGTAGTAATTAACGTTATCGCTTGAGTAAAAAATTCGAAACATGTAGTAAAAATAAGATAAAGCGGCAATTAGTCTAATAAAAATCTATGAGGAAAATAGTGCATGAACGCAAGGAGCAGGGAAATAAAGTTGATTTAGGAAAAGGAAAGAATACAGCATAGAAAGAATTTTCGTTTCGCTTTTAGTCTACATGTGGAGTAGTAAGAGCGTGCAATATGGCAGAAAGTTTAATTGGCTAGTGCGCGCGCTCTTAAAAAAAAATAATTACTCCTAAGCATACTAGACTCGGAATAATACGAAGAGGATGCTGTGTAGGGAAATTAGAAGAAGACTACTACGAATTTGTAATGAATGCATCCGAAAATCAGAGGTAAAGGTATAGTAGCTGCCCACTACTTACTGATAGCAGCGCCATTGTCGGTAAAAAAAAAAATGAAAAGATGGACTAAAAAGATTTGCGACAATAAGGGGTGGTGCCTGTCAAAGACAACGCGTGTGGCGACCTATTATGTTTGCATTAAATTAGTCGCAGCCACGCGCTTTCAAAAATAAAAAACTAGTAGATAGAATTTCTTCTGAATTTTGTCAAAAAGCAAAAGATTCGCTGCATTTCTGATGTGCGGGGTTAATTAAAAGGTCAAGGATATTTGTGAAAAACAGATGCCAGCGTTGGCTCTTAGCTACTTGCGCATAGATGTAAGATATATTTCTCCCTCAACGGGTCGCGAGAGCGCGACAAGCAAAAAATATATTTGAGCACGAAAAAATGGAGCAAGAGAATGTAGCTACGTTTATAATATAAATTTGGTATGGTATATTTTTGCAAAAGTGATATAAAGTAATTAATGCACGGGAGGGGGGG
>CAIOGK010000073.1 GCA_903857815.1 Candidatus Falkowiibacteriota bacterium | reverse complement strand
TTGTATGTTATAATAATAAAAAGTAAATAAACTAAGATTTTTATATTTATGAAAAAAATAAACGTGGCGATTAATGGTTTTGGCCGTATTGGTCGCGCTGCTTTTGAAATTATTTTTGATAATTTCCCTAATTTAAATGTAGTTGTTGTTAATGATTTAACCGATGCGGCAACTTTAGCGCATCTCTTGCAAGTAGATTCTTGTTATGGAAGATATAGTCGCAAAGTAACTTCTACCAAGGATTCGATTGTAGTCGATGGCGTAAAAATTCCGGTTTTAGCGATTAAGGATCCGGTAGAGTTACCTTGGGCAAAGTTTAAGGTCGATGTTGTTTTAGAATGCACTGGGCGTTTTCGTTCTAAGGAAGATTTAAGCCTTCATTTAGTAGCTGGCGCCAAAAAAGTTATTATCTCTGCACCGGCTAAAGGTGGGGTAAAAACTATCGTGATGGGTGTAAATGAAAATAAAGTTGGTCGCAGTGACCATATCGTTTCTTGTGCGTCCTGTACTACTAATTGTTTAGCTCCAGCAACCGCAGTTATTAAAAGTACTTTTGGAATTAAAAAAGCTTTAATGACTACTATTCATTCCTATACCGCCGATCAAAATTTAGTTGATGGTCCTCATAAAGATTTAAGACGTGCTCGGGCCGCTGCTATAAATATCGTTCCGACAACTACGGGTGCTGCAACAGCAACAGCTGAAACAATTCCTTCACTTAAAGACAAGTTCGATGGTTTAGCTGTTCGGGTTCCTACTCCCGTTGGTTCTTTGTGTGATACGGTTTATTTATTAGAGAAAAAAACTACTGCTGAAGCGGTAAATAAAGCTTTTCAAAAAGCGGCCACTGGAAAGATGAAAGGGATTATTGAAGCTTCGGAAGAAGAACTGGTTTCATCTGATATTATTGGAAATCCTCATAGTACAATTATTGACTTGCTTTCGACTAAAGTAGTTGGCGGAGATTTGTTAAAAGTTATTTCCTGGTATGATAATGAATGGGGCTATTCTAACCGTTTAGTAGAATTAGCTGCTTACTTAGGAAAATTTATTAAATAATTTTAGTTAAATATATGAGGCTAGAAAATAAAGTCGCGATTATTACCGGCGCTGCTTCAGGAATTGGGAAAGCGGCGGCTGATTTGTTTGTTGCTGAGGGCGCGAGAGTTGTTTATTCTGATATTTATGACGCTCCGAATGATTTAACAATTGATGCTGAAAAAGCAATTTATGTTAAGTGTGATGTTTCTAAGCGCGCAGAAGTTGCCGCGTTAATTCAAAAAACTTTAGAGAAGTTCAGTGCTTTAGATATCATGGTTAATAATGCGGGAGTAGGAACTGTTGGTAGTATTTTAGAGGCAAGCGATGAGGTTTGGGATAAAACTATTGGGGTGAATCTTAGTGGTACTTTTTATGGTGTTCAATTAGCTGCCCAAGTTATGAAAGAAAAAGGAATTAAGGGCTCAATTATTAATTTAAGTTCTATTCTTGGTACAGTTGGATTACCGGGGACAGTTGCATATTGTGCCTCTAAGGGCGGAATTGTACAGTTAACTCATGCCGCTGCCCTAGATTTAGCTGCTCATGGAATTAGAATTAATGCGATTGCTCCTGGATTTATAATGACCAACATGACTAAGGGGATGTTAAATAATGATAGTTTTAGTAAGCTTGTTAAAGGCAACACGCCCTTGGGTTATGTTGGCGTTCCAGACGATATTGCTTATGCCGCTCTATATTTAGCGAGTGATGAATCAAAATACGTAACCGGAACTATTCTCCATGTTGATGGCGGCTGGACAGCAAGATAAAATTATCTTTTAAATATTTTTCATGAGTAAAACATGGCTAAAAAAAATATAATTCAAAAAATAGATGAAGTTGGTTTAGTCGGTCGTGGTGGTGCTGGTTACCCGACGGCTCTTAAATGGATGGCGGTTAAAAATGCTTTAAAGAAAAAGAAGGTTGGTTTTATTGTAGTAAATGGCGCTGAGGGAGAACCGGGAGTTAAAAAGGACGGGTATTTATTAGCTAACAAAACTGAGGAAGTGGTTAATGGTGTTTATTTAGCATATCAGTTTTTAGATTCTACCAAAATTAAAAAAATACATTTCTTTCTAAAAGCAGAATATTATAAAGCTTATTCTAAAAAAATAAAAGAAGTTTTAAAAAATAAAAAATATCGATTATTTTATGATAAAGTTGAATTTTTTTGTAAACCGGAAACCCCATCTTATATTTGTGGTGAAGAAACGGCCATTGTAAATATTATTGAAGGCCATCGTCCCGAGCCACGTTTAAAACCACCCTTTCCGGCTGATAGCGGCATGAACTATCACCCGACATTAATTAATAATGTAGAAACTTTTTATAATGTAAGTCTAATAGATAAGGGCGATTATGAAGGTAAGCGTCTTTATACCTTAACGGGAGCCGTAAAACATAAAGGAGTTTTTTCTTTGTCAGCGTCGATAAGCGCCGAAGAGATTTTACGTGATACTCGTAATTATCCAGATTTTGATTTTTTTGTAATGACCGGCGGGGAAGTCTGCGGTGAATTATTGCGCTCTGATCAATTGCAGGCCCCAGTTGAGGGCTCGGGGTTATTAATGGTGTTTGATAAGAAAAAAACTGATTATAAAAAATTACTTAATTATTGGTTAAAGTTCTATGAAACTGAAAGTTGTGGAGCTTGTACGGCTTGTCGAGAAGGAACTTATCGTTTGCATGAATTAGCAAATAAGCCTGAATATGATAAACAAATGTTTGATGATTTAATTCATAATCTTGAAGAGTCTAGCCTTTGTTCTTTGGGCTCATCTTTGCCAGTTACGGTAAAAAGTTATTTTGAAAATATTCAAATTAAATAATTATGAATATTAAAATAAACAATAAAAAAATTTCCGCTCTCAAAGGCCAGACTATTTTAGAAGTTGCTAGGGCGAATAAAATTAAAATTCCGTCCCTATGTTATCATCCTGATTTAGATGTTCGGGCCGGTTGTCGTGTTTGTGTAGTTGAAGTTAAGGGGAGAGATAAACTTTGTACTGCTTGCTCAACTGCTATATTGGAAGGAATGGAAATCTTTACGGATTCCGAGCGAGTCATAAAATCTCGTAGTCTTAATGTAGAAATGTTGTTTGCTTCTCACGCAGAAAAATGTGTTGATTGTACTTTAAGATTCAATTGTACTTTGCTTGATTTAGCGCGAGACTATAATTTAAAAATTGCTCGTTTTTCTGATCGTAAAATTAATCGCAAGACTTATAAGTTTGCTAATGCGGTTGAAATTGATGGGACCCAATGTATTGATTGCAGTAATTGTATTTCGGCTTGCGATAAACAGGGAATTAGCTTTTTGAAGATGGAAGGCAATGGTTGTAATCAAGAAGTTAAACAAAATAAAGATAATCATAGTGCTTGTATTTATTGCGGCCAATGTGCTAATGTTTGTCCGGTAGCAGCTGCCCAAGAACAGGGAGAATGGAAACAAGTCGAAGCAGATTTAAAAGATAATAAAAAAATTGTAGTTGCTCAATTTGCGCCAGCAGTTAGGGTTTCTTTGGGAGAAGAATTTGGAATGCCATACGGAGTTAACTGTACTAAAAAAATTAATACCGCTTTAAAAATATTAGGCTTTTCTCATGTTTTTGATGTTAATTTTGGGGCTGATATTACTACCATGACTGAGGCAGAAGAGTTAGTTGAGAGGTTAAATAACAAAAAAGCGGTTTTTCCGATGACAACTTCTTGCTGTCCGGCCTGGGTCGCTTATGCCGAGTCTTATCATCCTGAATTATTACCAAATTTAACGACTGCTCGTTCACCACATATCCATAGTGCGGGAGCGATTAAAAGTTATTTTGCTAAAAAAAATAAGATTGATGCTAAAAAAATTATTGTTGTTTCTATTGTTCCGTGTACTTCTAAAAAATATGAAGCGGCTAGACCGGAATTAAAGTATGAAGGTCGACCTTTAGTTGACCATGTTTTAACAACTCGGGAATTTGCTTTTATTTTAAAGAAGAATAAAATTGATTTTAAAAATTTAGCGGATAGTGAAACTGACCCAATATTTAATGATGGTTCAGGGGCGGCGGCAATTTATGGCGCCTCGGGAGGAGTAATGGAATCGGCTTTAAGGTCGGCAATATCCATGGCTTGTAAGGGTAGTAAAAATAAATTATGTTCAAGTCGTTTAGAATTTAAAGAAGTTAGAGGCCTTAAAGGATTAAAAGAAGCTTCCGTTAATTTAGCGGGTCATAAATTAAAAATCGCGGTTGTTAATGGAATCGGTCATTTTGAACAGCTCTTACCAAAACTTAATCAGTATCATTATATAGAAGTAATGGCTTGCCCGGGGGGGTGTCTTGGCGGTGGCGGACAGCCTATGCCAACGACTGATGTAATTAGAAAACAGCGCTTAGAAGGGATGTATAAAATAGATAGTGGCAAGAGTGTTAGAAGGGCGCATGAAAACAGACAAATGACCGAGTATTATGATTGGGTTAAAAAAAATAAATTGTCGGCTAAATTATTGCACACCAAGTTTTCTGCTAAAAAAAGGTAACTATGAATATTCCTGAATACGTAATTAAAACGACAAGCGCTCTTAAAAAGGAGCGCTTTGAGGCTTATATAGTGGGCGGCTGCGTGCGGGATTTTTTAATGGGCAAAGAGCCTAAAGATTGGGATATAACGACTAACGCTAAGCCAGAAGAAATATTAAAGATTTTTCCATTAGCAAAATATGAAAATAATTTTGGAACAGTTTTATTACCGATTAAAGAGGGCGAAGTGTTAAAAGATGTTTTAGAAATAACCACTTACCGCAGTGAACAAGGTTATTCCGATAGACGCCATCCAGACGTAGTATTATTTGAAGAAAAATTAGACAAGGATTTAGAGCGTCGTGATTTTACGATTAATGCCCTAGCTTTGAATCCGGAGAATCCAGAAGAGATAATAGATTTATTTGGCGGCCGTAAAGATATAAAGTTAAAAATAATTAGGGCGGTTGGCGAACCATCAGATAGGTTTAAAGAGGATGCTCTGCGTATGTTGAGAGCGGTACGTTTTAGTACTCAATTAGGTTTTGAATTGGAGCCAAAGACGCAGCGCGGAATTACCAAACTAGCCGGAAGTTTAAAATTTGTTTCCAAAGAGAGAATTAGAGATGAGTTTATAAAAATTCTAGCATCCGATAAACCGGCGGAAGGAATTATGCTTTTACATGATTGTAAATTATTACAATATATAATTCCCGAATTAGAACAAGGAGTTGATGTAAAACAGGATAGACATCATATTTATAATGTTTTTAAACATAATGTTTTAGCTTTAAAAAATTGTCCTAGCAAAGAATGGCAAGTTCGGTTTGCGGCGCTGCTTCATGATGTTGCTAAACCGAAGACTAGAAAAATAATTGATAATATTGCAACATTTTATAATCATGAATATGTCGGGGCAAAGATGGCTGAAAAGATAATGACGCGTTTAAAATTTTCCAATGATGATAGAATTAGAACTGTGAATCTGGTAAAAAATCACATGTTCTATTATAATGTTGGAGAAGTTACCGCCGCTTCAGTTCGCCGCTTAATTGTAAAAGTTGGTAAAGAAAATTTAAAAGATTTAATTGATTTGCGCATTGCTGATAGATTGGGCTCCGGAACGCCGAAGGCAATGCCTTATAAATTACGCCATTTGCAGTATATGATGGAAATGGTGCAAAATGACCCAATTTCTGTTAAAATGTTAAAAATAAATGGCGATGATTTAATGAATGTTTTGTGTATTGCTCCGGGACCGAAGATAGGCGCTATTTTAGACGTATTACTTAGTGAAGTAATTGAAAATCCAGAATTAAATGATAAGGTCGGTCTTTCTAAAAAAGCTAAAGAATTAGATAAATTAAATTTAGAAGAATTGCGGATTAGAGCGAAAGAAGTTATCGAAGAAAAGCGAGCCGAAGAAGATAGAAGTATAAAAAAACAATATAAAGT
>CAIOGK010000072.1 GCA_903857815.1 Candidatus Falkowiibacteriota bacterium | reverse complement strand
TTTATTTTAATCCGTTAGCGTTAAAATAATTAGTGTATTCTTTGTCGGCATTATTAATGTGCCAAATCCACCACTCATTTAAGAAATTACTGATAGCAAATAATGTTTTTTCGCTATTTTCTGCATCGTATTCATTTTTAAGTTCAATCATTTTTTTACGGTGAGCGGCATGCATTGCTAGATGTTCCGCTTTTTGGGGATAATTGTATAGATTAAAATAATGTTCTTCGGTGCTGAAATGAATATTTGCGTAATCATTTAATTCCGCGAAGATGGGATTAACATCAATATTGCTAAACTTTTTTTCGGTGTATAGAGTAAATAGTTTATTAATAATGGCCATTAACTTTTTATGTTGGTTATCAAATTCTTGAACGCCAACAGAATATTCCTCTGTCCAATTTAAAATAGGCATATTTTTTGTATTTAATTATAGTGATATTATAGCATATTTGCATTTTTCTGGTAAATCAGTAAAATGAAAAGTAGTTATTCACACAATTTCATGCAAGGAGAGGTGCTAGAGCGGTTGAATAGAACAGTCTTGAAAACTGTCGTGCCTGAAAGGGTACCGAGGGTTCGAATCCCTCCCTCTCCGCCAATACATAATAGGCTAATATTAGCCTATTTTTTGTTGTAGACCTGGAAAACTCCCTCTCGAAAATACTGAATTGTGACGCTATTGTGACATTAAATAATTTAATTTTATCATTTACTTTAAAATTTATTTGTGAAAAAATATAAGTATAAAGAAAAATATATGAAAAACTTCGGTGAACAATTTCTACATCAAAAAGATTCTAAGCTACATACCTCTCAACCAGTTGAACATGAAAAAAATAGATTAGCAATCAAAGGAGAAGAAACCTCTCAAAAGCCGGTTGATAAAATAGCGGACTGGTTAGAGGTGATTGAAAAAACTCATACTAGTCACGCCGATGGCCCTAGAGTGTTAGAAAGGATTAAAAACCATTATCATAAGGAAAATGTTATTAAACCCGAAGATGTCCCAGAATCCACTTTTTTGTTAGAGCAAAATATTGCTCGCAATCAAGGTCATGGCATTATTGAGATAACGGATAAATTTAGAAAACAAAAAATAAACGAAATAATTTCTAATCAAGAGAAAAGTTTAGATAAGTGGGTAGACTATTTGTCTTCTCCCGATGCTACCTATCCCATGTGGGCCAAGTATTGGGCTTTTAATTCCATGCTAAAGATGGGCAAGATAGAGAAGATGGAAGATAAGGAAACAAAAGTTGAAACCATACAATTTAAAAAAAGAACCAAGGATACGGTTGCTTCTTTTCCGACTCTTAATCCTCGGGCCCTAGCAATGACCATTTCAGCTATTAGTGCTAAAGCAGAACAAAATAGTATAAATAAACAGGAAAGAATTATTCCAGAAAATATTAGCAAAAAATTAAACGAGGCCGAATTTAAAGAACTAGTTAATTCGGAAAACTTCTCTAAAATCTACGCCCAGTTTTTAATAGAAATGCCAGAATATTCTACTGAGGGGCTCAAAGAAACTAGAGGACAATGGAAAAAATATAAGCAAAGCTCAGAGCCTGATGAATTAGTAAAATCATTAGATGGCCATCCGCTTGAATGGTGTACGGCTAATATTGATACGGCTAGAACTCAACTCAAAGGCGGGGATTTTCATGTTTATTATTCTATTAATGAAAACGGCGAAGCAGTTATCCCAAGAGTTGCTATTAGAATGGAAGGGGATAATATTGCTGAAGTGCGAGGTATCGCCGCTAATCAAAATATGGATCCCTATATTAGTGACGTGGTAAAAGAAAAGATGGGTGAATTTCCAGATGGCAAACAGTACGAAAAGAAAAGCGCTGATATGAAACGCTTAACAGAAATCGAAGAAAGAAATAATAGGCGAGAAGCCTTGTCTAAAGAAGATTTAAGTTTCTTGTATCAAATAGATAATAAGATAATAGGATTTGGTTACGAAAACGATCCTAGAATTAAAGAAATAACCAGCCAAAGAAACTTAAGAACTGACCTTTCTTTAATTTTTGATTGTTTAGAAGCAGAGATTAGTGTAAACAAAGAAGAAGCTTTGCGTGGAAATATTAAATATCATTATGGTAATCTTGATTTAAATAATCTTAATTCCGCCGAAGGTTTAGTTTTACCCCAAATAATCGGAGGCGATCTCGATTTAAATAAGCTTAAGTCCGCTCCCGGTTTAGTCTTACCTCAAACAATAAAGGGTAGACTCGGATTGTTCGGGCTCACTTCCGCGGTAGGTTTAGTCCTGCCCCAAACAATCAAACAGAGTCTTATTTTAGGACGTCTTGACTCTACTAAAGATTTAATACTACCCCAAACTGTTGGTAGTCTTGATTTAAAAAATCTAAGTCATGCCAAAGGTTTAATCTTGCCCCAAATAATCAAGAACAATCTTGATTTAAGAAGTCTTAGCTCTGCCGAGGGGTTAGTTTTTCCTCAAATCATCGCAGGTCACCTTGATTTAAGTAATCTTCGCTCCACCGAAGGTTTGGTTTTGCCCCAAACAATTGGAGACTATCTTAATTTAGGTTATCTTCGTTCTGCTGAAGGTTTAGTCTTACCGCAAACAATCGGAGGTTATCTTGATTTAAGTGGGCTTAGCTCCGCCGACGGATTAGTTTTGCCCCAAACAATTGGAGGGACTCTTTTTTTGAATAGTCTTGGCTCAACTGAAAAAGATAAAATAAAAACAAAATACCCTAACATAAAAATTGAGTAATTAATATTTTATCACCTCTCCCTTGTATTGCCGCCCCACAAATAATTGTGACGCTATTGTGACAGAGAGGGGATAAAACAGTGATAAACCAGATAACTCCAGACTAATACCCGATAACGATAAAAATCAATAACTATAGGGGTCTTAGGCGATTTCATTGGTATTTTTACAACTTTCTAAATTTGCTTTTTATGTCTTTGAATCCCACCCTCTCCGCGCGTACTATATGTTAAGGGTTTTTTAATACAAAATTTATCATTTTGCAAACGAAATGATATAATTAATATTACAATAATTTTATGCAAATAATTATAGGAGATAAGTCTTATTCAAAAAAAATAATACAGAAAAATTTAATAGAAAAATATTTTTTAATTGGCTCATTATTTTTATTTGCTGTTATCTATTTTATCTTTTTTATTTCAAAGGCTAAAATACCTAATCCTGAGTCTTTTGTTATATTGTTTTCCATGATTCTTGGCATGTTAATTGCTTTGTTTTATATTTGGATGTTTAGAAAATTAGATAAAATTCTTAATAAAAAGGACAATAATATAAATAAAGCTAGGGCTGGTGAGGCTGGCGAATTAGCGGTCCTTAATAAATTAAAAACAATATTGGATAATAATTATTTTGTATTTAGAAATTTTAAAATTCCCGGTAGAAAGTTTGATGTCGATTTTCTAATAATTGGCCCAAAAGGATTAATAGTCATGGAGGTTAAAAATAGTTCTAGTTGTTTTACTTTTTCAGAAATTGAAGCTTTAAGAATTATGGGGGCGGGGTTTACTCAAGAAGTAACTAAATTAATGGGAAATGCTGATCCACGTATTAAATTAAAAAATCATTGTAAATCTTTAAATTATTACCTTTATTCTATTGGCCTAAAAGAATTAAGGGCTAAAAAAGTTTTAGTATTTGTTAATGGATCAATAAGTATTGAAGGTAAGGCAGTAATTTACATTGTGAAGAAATTGGAGGAGTTAACGTTGTATTTTAGTGGTCTTAATGATGATAAGCGATTTTCGTCAGAGTATTGTTTAATTATTGTTGAAAAATTGAAGAATTCTTTGGAAAAGAGCAAATAACCGTTCCAACTACGTCCCACCCTCTTCGCAGTTGAAGGGATTAAAACTGAAGTTTTATGAACATTCTAGTTAATAATAAAGCAATCGAGTTCCAGCATGAGGATTTCCCGATGCTCATATCAGGCGCGCCTGGCGCCGGCTCCTCTTTTTTTAGTATCGAATTAATGGTGAATCTTTTGAGGAATGGGGAGAAAGTCATTATATTTTCAGCATACGAACAGGCTAAAGACCTTTTTAAGAAAGAAGTTGGTGACTTTCGGAACCCGGATGCCTTAATTATAGAGTCCGAAGACGATGGCTTGTTTGTCGAACAATTAAAGAATGTTCCTGATGTGAAAGAGAGAATTATTCTATATAAAAATATAGACAACTATGACTCACGCTTGTTTGACGCATTGGTTGATAACCAGCTTGTTATATATTCAGGAAATCTTGACAAATGCGTTTTTAAACAGCAATTAATAGAAAAGCCGCTAAAGACTAAAATTTTATTTTCTTATCCTAAAAATATTGAAATAACGGATAAAATCGAATTATCAAAATATTGTGCCCGCATCGTGAGCGATAAGTATAATGGGATTATTACATTAGCTCTATAGCTCCAACTACATCCCACCCTCCCCGCAGATTTAAAATGGCCATAATGTTAGGAAAATTTTTTAATAAAGAGTTTATCATTTTGGAATAAAAATGGCATAATAGAATAATAAGAAACTAATTAAATTTTTATGGATAGTGTAACTACAAAAAAGAAATCGAAAAAGTTCATGGTTATAATTATACTAGCCTGTGTAATAGTTATTCTGGGGTGGGCTAGTTTAACTAAGGCCGGATATATTGATAATTATTTAAATATAAGTTTTTTATGCTCAGGGTCTATCTCGCAAGATTATTTTGGTAGTTCGCCGTCATGTCCGACTTGCGAAAAGCCTGTTATCTATTTTTATCCTGAACAAGAACAAAATATCTCAGTTAAGCTAAGTTTTCAGGGGCAGCTCACAACTACATATCCCGACTATAATAATGGCTGGAATATAACAGCCTATCCTGACGGTAAAATTATTAATCAAGCTGACAATAAAGAATATAGTTATTTATTTTGGGAGGGAAAAGATAGGGGTGCCAAATACGATTTAACCAATGGATTCGTCGTAAAAGGCTCAGAAGCGGCAGAATTTTTACAATCGAAGTTAAACGCTTTAGGTCTAACTCCCAAAGAATATAATGAGTTTATTGTTTATTGGTTACCATATATGCAAAATAATGAATATAATATTGTTCATTTCGCCACTAAAGAAGAATATGATAATCGGGCCATTTTAGATATCAGCCCTCAACCCGATTCCGTGCTCAGAGTTTTTATGGTTTTTAAGCGTGTTAACGGAAATGTCAAGATTACTCCGCAAGTAATTAAGCCTTTTGTTAGAAATGGTTTTACGGTTGTTGAATGGGGAGGAACTAAGCTTAAGTAATATTTAAGAAATTAGATCCGGGATATCAGTCGTTTCAACTGCGCCTCATTCTCTTCACAGTAAGACAAAAATAAGGTTAAGCCTTATTTTTTGGTGTCTAAAGGTTTCAAAGTTATCTATTTTATTGTTTTTCTTGGGATTTTGTGGTAATTTGAGAATATTATTCATAGTAATAAAAGTATGAAAAATTTAATATTATGCGATGACTGCGAAGTCAAAAAAGTATCAGCAGTATGCAGACAATTTGGTTATGGAATTGAAATTCAAGCTTTTCATAAGCCAAGTCTTTATGAAGAAACCCCTGAAATTATAAATGATTATAAAAAATATATTGATAAAATAGAATTTGTTTCAATGCATGCTCCTTTTGCAGATTTAAATCCAGGGAGTTCTGACCCAATGCTTAGAGAAGTCGCAAGGAAGCGATTTGAATTAGCTTATGAAATTGCTACTAAACTTAGCATATCCCATATAGTTTTTCATATTGGTTATGTCCCTGGTACTGGAATTCCGAAAAATTGGTCAGGAAGATGCGTTAATTTTTGGAATGAATTTTTAGAGGGTAAATCAGAAAAAATGAATTATTATATCGAGAATATGTTAGAAAAGAGTCCAGAGATTTTGTTTGATGTTATTGAGGGAATAGACAGGCCCAACGTTAAAGTTTGTTTAGATATTGGCCATGCTCATTGTAATTCCACGACATCAGCAGCTGACTGGATAAAATATCTAAAAGATAAGATTGGCTATGTGCATATGCATGATAATCACGGAGAAAAAGACGAGCATTTGGGATTCGGGCAGGGAAACATTCCCTTGGTTGAGGTTTTTAATTTATTAATTAAATATGCCCCCGAAGCAATATGGGCGCTTGAATGTAAAATAGATAGCCAGCTTGATTCTGTGGAGTTTTTAAAGAAAAATAATTTTTGTATATGAAATTAACAGAATCAACAAATAAGCATATAAAATGGGAGCAAATAAATACTCTTAGATTTTCTGTTGGCTGGTGCACTAAAAGAAGTGAGGAAAAATGGCGTGAAATTTTAGATAAGTCATCTTTTGTTTATAGTGTGCTTGATGAGGGTAAACTTGTTGGCATGGGTAGAATTGTAGAAGACGGAATATTTTGCATGTTTTATGATATTGTTGTTCATAAAGATTATCAAAGTCAGGGAATAGGGAAAATGATAATGAATAATTTATTGGCTTTTACAAAAGATAAGAAGTTCAGTTCAATTAGTTTATTCGCCGACCCAAATAATAGAGATTTTTTAATACCTTTCTACAATAAATTCGACTTTGAGCTATTTGAAACGGGCATGAGACTCAAAAAATAAGCATTTTAACATCGGCCCTCTCCCTCCGCTAAGAAAAAATAAAGTATTTTGCGCTATCCTTTTCTTATTGAGTTAGGATATACATTTTCGACGTTTCGAAGTGTGGCAAATATGCGGAGATTAGGTAATGTACCAAATTCTCTATAAAAATTGTTATCATCTCAACAACTATGGTAAAATTATATAAATAATACTAAAAACATGATAGGAAAAGAGCCAATATTTCAGCCTAGAAAAGTAGATCAAAGAATTGAAAAAACTTCTGATGAGTTGCAGAGTGATTATTTAGATTTAGCTGAAGCATCTCTTAAAAAAAATAGAAATGAAGAAAGTAAATATGAGAGAAAATTTACT
The DNA here is from genome assembly GCA_903857815.1 of Candidatus Falkowiibacteriota bacterium. Classification (GTDB taxonomy): domain Bacteria; phylum Patescibacteriota; class Patescibacteriia; order Patescibacteriales; family UBA12465; genus UBA12465. The sequence goes on along the minus strand of CAIOGK010000072.1, from coordinate 1,864 downwards.
GATGAGCAAAGATTATTAGAATCAGTTTTTGATAACCCTGATAAACCGCCGTCATATATTGATAGGGTTAGGGGGCTACTTGATAATTCAGAAGATTCAGTAGAAAAACAAAGAACTTCTGAGAAGGTTTGGTTAGTTCTTGATTTTGATGATGTAATAAACAAAACAACTACTTATAATAGTTTGATAAGAGATAGGATTTGTGAAAACATCGGGTTAGATAAGAAAGAATTTGAAAAACTTTATGAAGAATCTAAGATAGTTAATAATGAAAATAAAAAAGTTCTTCGTTTTAATCAGTTAGTCGAAAAAATAGAGGAGAGCTATCCTGGCGCCAAAGAATTTATAAATAAATTGATTGTCGAAGAGATAGACCCTAATGAATTTGTTGATCAGGGCATGAAGCGCGCTATTTTATCCTTAGGAAGAAATACTAATGATCAAAGAGAGGTGAGAATTTCTATCTTAACTTTTGGTGATGTAAATTATCAAAAGGGAAGAATCGATAGAACGGATATCGATGATACTGTAGATGATATTATTTATACAGAAGGTTCAAAGCGTGAAGTCCTTGAAACTCTTTTGGATAGAGATTATAAGAGTAAGGGAATTATTCCGCCGATTGTTATTACCCTTGATGATAGCAAGGAGCAAATTAAAGATTATTATGATATTAATCTGCCTAATAATTTCATAAATATGCACTATAAAAATCCTCAAGGCAAAAAGTCTATGGAGGATGCGGCCGTAGAGCAAGTAATCGCCGTGAAAGAACAAGCGCCGAACGAAGCCGCTTTAGATTTTTATAAAATATGCAAAATTTGCTTGAATCCGAATATGCGACTTTCAAGAAAAGATCTCCATGACAAGTTTGATGGTAAAAATATAGTGGATGTTTATAAAAACACAGAAGTTAAAAGTGATCTAAAAAGAAAAAAGGCTTCTAAGATCGATAGCGCCGGTAAGCTTAATTATATTGTATTTAATGATCTAAATTACTCAAAAGAAGACTTAGAAATGGATAGGGTTGTTGATAATGATGGTCGCACGGTTTATGATTATTACATGAGTCTAAATGACCCTGTTTATCCGGCTGCTCAGAAAAATATTAAATACTTTAAAAGTGTCGACGGGGATGTCGTACGTAGTTATGATGTCTATAAATTAGAAAAAGATATTGATGGCTCCTTGAAAGAGAAAATGATTCATAAGGAAATACCGGTTATGATTGATGGCGTGCCTTTTGTACCGTTGATTAATGCTGAAGAATTTATTAAAAACTCAAAATAATAAATTTTAATTAAATATTTATGGGAAGTTATATCGAATTTAATGATACTCTGCAACTAACAACCGAGCAGGGTTTCCCCGTGGAGTTAGATTTACAAAAACATTTACAGGAACATTTTAGTATTGAGCAGTTTAAAGATAAAGTATTTATTTTTAAGGACAAACCCGATGTTAGATTATTCCATTGTGCGCCAACTAGAGTATTTTTAGTCCATAATATTGACGGTAAATGGCTGTATTGGGGGCATTGTTTAATAATCGAGCAGACTATTAATGCTGAAACTAAGACCACTTCCGGAAAATTTAAAATTATAAAAATTTATAATCCCAGCCATCAGCAAGCTATGAGTAGGGAGGAAGTTAGCGCTGGGAAAGAATATTTTTTTGAAATATAACCACTTTAATTACAATTCATCGTCTCTATTAAAGTAATATGATATAAAAAATATGGAAGACACTGCCCGAATAGTAGACTTTTTAATTAGAAAGTATAAATTTTAGTTCTTTAATATATTTAAATATATGCTTTATCATAATTATTTAAAAAAATTAAAAACTTGTCCATTTTGTGAAT
>CAIOGK010000071.1 GCA_903857815.1 Candidatus Falkowiibacteriota bacterium | reverse complement strand
AGCAGATGCGCTTTCTGACAAAAAATATCCGGTAACACCAATTGCATCAGTGGCGGTAAAGGTTGAGATGGAAACTGTTAATGAAGAGGCGATAGCGGGAATAGTGAAAGAAGAAACAACCGGACTAGTAATGTCGGGTAAGGCTATACCCGTGTCTGTGAGCACTTTTGAAGTAAAGGGCGCTAGGGTTAGTGGACCAGAAACCACATTATCATATATATCTTTGTGAATATTTACAAAATTTATATCTTGAGAAACCTTAGTATTATTATAAAATAATTTTCTAGACTCTCCCACAGAAAAAGGGGTATTTATATATAGTGAGTTAGTGTCACTTCCAATATACGTTTTCCAACCCGAAAAATCATAATATGTATAACTAGGATCTATCCCTCCTTTAAATATATAATTATTTACAAATGGGTTAACGTAAATATTATTATCATACACATTTACCGTTTGTGTATTGTTTTGTGCCATAGCCAATTGTCTTAGCTCACCAATCGCGATATCACTTTTTATTACAAAAAGATTATTAGTGATATTGCTAATAGCACCACCATTTTCCCTATTAATAAGAAAAGCTCTTCTGGCATCAAAGACGGTATTATATCTTATAGTATGATTATCGGGTTTGTGTAGAAAAATACCGTTAGCAGACGTTTTAGTGATTGTGTTATACTCAACGGTCACTCCGACCGCACCTTCATCAATATAAATACCTTCTCCATAATCATACAATGAAGTCCATCCAGCTTTTGGCCCCACAACATTATCTACTATATTATAGGAAACTACCGAACCGTTCGAAGTAGGACTACCTGTGTATATTCCACCACCATCACTTTTAGCAAGCAATGCATTTTTAATATAATTATGCCTTATGTCGGTTAGGCCTCTCCAGAAAATACCATTATAACCAACATCGGTAATTGTATTGTACTCAATTAAAATTCTACCCACACTATCATAATTACTAAATTCAATAGCGGTTCCATCGTTATAACCAATGCCCCAATTGTCGAACAACCCTATGTTCGTAAATTGATTATTTTTAATCTCCGAACTACCTACCCAAAAACCCCAAAGACCCACTCCATTAATATTAGAAAATGTATTGTTATTATACTGGTGTCCAATTCCTGTACTCTCCACATAAACACCATAATTATCCTGTCCATCAAAAATACAATTATCTATAATCATGTTGTTAGCAATACCACCAAATATCTCAATCCCTCTTTCTTTTTGGTGTAATATTTCAAGATCTTTAATGGTTATATAGCTTTTATTATTCATCACAAAGCCATCATTTCTAGTTGAGCCTCTTACTTCGTAATTTGCAGGAGAATCCCCGTTTGGTGTAAATAAATAAACTGTTGTCCCATCTGAATACCATTCGCCAGCCGAATCAAGAAAGTCTAATTTATTCATAATTAAAACACCTTGATTAATTGATAAATTACTTGGAGATACGGAGTCTATAGTAATAGTACTACCAGTTGAAGCGGTAATTTTCTTTGTGTCGCTATACCAATTCTGAGTTCTAGTAATAACGCTGGCATCCTTATAATAATCACTTGCTACAGCACTTGCAGCATTTGTTGTAATAATCGTTTGGCTTGTTACTCCTGTTACCGTACTGTATCCTGTATTTGTTAATCGAGCCACTTGCATTTTAACGCCATCTACAAATAACTGAGTAATAGCAGCACCAAAAGTGGCGCTATAAATATTACTTTCGCCCACCTGTGTCCAGCCTGTTATTTCTTGAGAGCCATATATTTTTGGACTATTGCCCAATCCATAAGCTCCATAAGTAATAGGACTACCTGAAGCACCATAAGAAGAAACTGTGATAGTTCCTTCGAACGAATCGCCTTTATTAAATAAAATGTTATCTCCTGGAGAAAATACTGTATTATTTATTTTAGTAAGCGTTTCCCATGGAGTAGTAGTTGAGGTTCCGTTATTAGTATCACTTCCAGAGGTAGCACTTATATAATATGTGGTAGCATTAGCAAAATTAGGTAAAACAAAAAATATACCTATCAGTATAGCGGCAAGAAACAAAAACTCTTTTTTTACTTTAGATAACCCTAATAACATCAATTAATTATCAATTTTATATAATAATCTTAACATTTTTTATAAAATAATGAAACAAAAAAACGAGCTTTTAAACTCGTCTCTTCAACTAGGGGTGCCTAAAGGGAATCGAACCCTTGATAACAGGACCACAACCTGCTGTGTTACCATTACACCATAGGCACCATACTTGCTTTACAATAAAACGTACGCCCGGGGGGAATCGAACCCTCATAACCAGCTTAGAAGGCTGGTGTTCTATCCATTGAACTACGGGCGCATATATCTTAATCTTGTCTTATAATAATAGAATTGTCTTTCCTTGTCAAACTAAATTTTTTTAACTAATATTGCGCTGTCTGACGGCCTCAAAAACAATAATTGCCGCTGAAACAGAAACATTCAACGAATCAATTCCATTTTTCATCTTTATTAATATTCTTTCATTCGCTAGTTTCAGCCAATCATCACTCAAACCATTAGCCTCGGAACCAAAAATAATGGCAACCGAACCGATAAAATTAACTTTTAAATAATTATCACTTTTTCTAATCGATGTAGCAAAACTTTTAATCTTATTCTTTTTTAGCCAAGAAACTGTTTCTAAAACTGAAGCAATTGCTATTTGATTAGTAAAAACATGTCCTTCACTTGCCCGAATAACATTGGGATTAAAAATGTCAGTTTGGTTATCATTAATAATAACCGCATCAACTCCGGCAGCATAAGCTGTTCTTAAAATAGCCCCTAAATTACCAGGCTTTTCAACCGATTCAATAACAATAATTAAGGGGTTGGTCTTTAATTTTATTTTATCTAAATTTAAACTATGACTCTTAGCCATCGCTAATAAACCGTCCGGATTCTCTTTATATGTTATTTTTCGAAAAACCGCTTTACTAGTAATAATAATTTTATTATTATCAACTTGTTTTAAAAGTCCAGGTTCTTCTAGACTAAAGTCGGGACAATAATATATTTCCTGAATATCGACTTTTGATTTCAAGGCTAATTCAATTTCTCTTACTCCATCAATTAAAAAAATCCCCTTATTTTTTCTTAGACTTGATTTTCTTAGTCTAATAATTTCCTTAATTCTCTTGTT